>NZ_JBICZB010000006.1:0-173032 GCF_043201815.1 Kitasatospora sp. NPDC048296 | reverse complement strand
GACCGGACCAGCTACAAGGCCACCATCAGCATCGACATCCTGACGACACCAGACCCGTGACCGGAACCCGCAGGCTCTATCTACACGGCGTTGGGCCTAGAACGGGAACGGCGCCCGCCCGTGCTGCACCGAGATCCACTTCACCGTGGTGAAGGCGTCCACCGTGGACTCCCCGTTGAGCCGTCCGACGCCGGAGTTCTTCTCGCCGCCGAAGGGCACTCCCGGCTCGTCCGCGATGGTCCCGCCGTTGACGTGGATCATGCCGGTCTCGATCCGCTGGGCGACCCGCACGCCGCGCTCGGGGTCCGCGGTGTGCACCGCGCCGCTGAGCCCGAAGGGCGTGTGGTTGGCCAGCCGGACGGCCTCGTCCTCGCCGTCGAAGGGCACCAGCAGCACGACCGGGCCGAAGAGTTCGCGCTGCAGGATGGGCGCGTCCTCGGCCAGGTCGGTGAGCACGGTCGGCTCCATCAGACTGCCGGTCGTGGTCCCGCGCAGCAGCGCGGTGGCGCCGCCGGCGATGGCCTGGTCGACCTGGCTGGTGATCGCGTCGGCCTGGACGGAGTTGATCAGCGGGCCGATGTGGGTGGCCGGGTCCTTGGGGTCGCCGACGGTCAGCGTGGCGATCTTGGCGACGAACTTCTCGGTGAACTCGGCCAGCACGGTGCGGTCGACGAGCACCCGGTTGGCGGCCATGCAGACCTGGCCCTGGTGGACGAAGCGGCTGAACACGGCCGCGTCCACGGCGTAGTCGAGGTCGGCGTCGTCCAGCACGATCAGCGCGCTGTTGCCGCCGAGTTCCAGCACCGACCGCTTGAAGTGGGCTGCGGCCACGGTGGCGACGTGCCGGCCGACCTGGTCGGAGCCGGTGAAGGAGATCACCTTGGGCACCGGGTGCTCGATGAAGCTGTCGCCGATCTCGGCGATGTCGGTGATCACCACGTTCAGCAGGCCGGGCGGCAGGCCCGCGTCCTCGAAGATCCTCGCGATCAGTGAGCCGCCGACCACCGGGGTCTCCTGGTGCGGCTTGAGCACCACGCCGTTGCCGAGTGCGAGCGCCGGGGCGACGGCCTTGAGGGCCAGGAACAGCGGGAAGTTGAACGGGCTGATCACGCCGACCACGCCGACCGGCAGCCGGTAGAGCCGGTTCTCCTTGCCGGGGGCGGGCGAGGGCAGCAGCCGGCCCTCCGAGGCCACCGACAGGTGCAGGCACTCGCGCAGCATGTCCTTGACGAGGGACAGCTCGAAGCCCGCCTTCAGCGCGGTACCGCCGAGCTCGGCCATGATCGCCTGGACGATCTGCCCCTCGCGCTCCTCGAACAGCCGCAGCGCGCGCTCGAAGACCAGTCGGCGCTGGTACGGGTTGGTGGCGGCCCAGGCGCGCTGGGCGCGCTCGGCGGCGCGGTAGGCCCGGTCGACCTCGGCGACGGTGGCGACGGTGATGGTGGCCAGTTTGTCGCCGGTGTAGGGATCGACGTCGACGATGTCCCAGGAGCCGCTGCCGCTGCACCATTCGCCGTCGATGTACTGCAGCGCCAACTCGGAGAAGTACGACATCTGATCCCTCTCGTGCCCGACCTGATGGGAGCTCATCGTACTGACGTGTCACAGCTCTTGGCGTACGGAGTGCAGAAGATCGCAGGTCTGTTCGGGGCTGAGGCTCTCGGCCTGGAGCCCCTCCATCGCCTGGCGGTACGAGGCGACCTCGGCGGGCTTGTCCACGTAGAGCGCGGTGGTGAACTGCTCCAGGTAGACCACGTCGGTGAGCTCGGCCTCGGCGAAGCCCAGCACGCTGAAGGCGCCGCTCTCGGCGGCCAGCCCGGCGGTGCCGAGCGCCAGCACCTGCAGGTGCACGTGGGGCAGTTCGGCGAGTTCGAGCAGCCGGTCGAGCTGGCCCCGCATCAGCCCGGGGCCGCCCCAGGGGCGGCGCAGCGCGGCCTCGTCCAGGACGGCGAGCATCCGGGGCGGGTGCTCGGCGGTGAGCAGGTCCTGGCGCCTGAGGCGGACCTCGACCCGGCGTTCGATGTCCTCGGCGGAGACGCCCTGGCCCTGGCAGCCGGCGGTGATCACGGCGCGGGCGTAGTCGGCGGTCTGGAGCAGCCCGTGGACGAACTGGACCTCGTAGCTGTGGATCTCGGTGGCGGCCTCCTCCAGTCCCAGGTAGTTCTGGAACCAGGCGGGCAGCACGTCGCCGTACTCGTGCCACCAGGAGCTGGCGTTGGCGTCCCGGACGAGTCCGAGGACGGTGGCGCGTTCCTGTTCGGCCTCGACGCCGTACAGGGTGAGCAGGTCGGCGACGTCGCGTTCCTTGAAGCCGACCCGGCCGAGTTCCATCCGGCTGATCTTCGACTCGGAGGCGCGGATCGAGTAGCCGGCCTCCTCGCGGCTGACGCCTCTGGACTCGCGGAGCTTGCGCAGCTGGGTGCCGAGCAGCATGCGCCGTACGGTGGCGCCCCCGCCTGCCTGAGTCGTGCCCATCGAAGTCAACCTCCGCACTCGCGCAGCCCCCCGGCCGTCGGCGGCAGTCTGCCACCTGGCACCGACGAACAACAGCCCGCGCCGGGACGCATTCCGGCCGCTGTGCGAAGGCTGGGAGAAAGCTGTGAGCCGTCCCTCGGTGCGCGGAGGGAAGCGCAGGTGAGAGCCGGGTGAGAAGTCGCCCGGGGGAGCCCGGGGAACGCGACGGCGCCCGCCCTCCAACTGGTCGGGGAAGAGGGCAGGCGCCAGGAGACCGCGTTGGCCCGGCGACGCTGGCGGGGGCAGCGGGTTGAGCTCCCGGCGATGCGGCGCCGGGGGTTCAGGGGCCGGTCGGACCGTCAGACCACCAGGGGGCGGTCCGTGGGTCGGATCGGGGCGGGAAGCGGGGTCTTGCCGCCCAGGTACCTGTCCACCGCGGCAGCGGCCGAGCGGCCCTCCGCGATGGCCCAGACGATCAGCGACTGGCCTCGGCCGGCGTCTCCGCAGACGTACACGCCATCGACATTGGTGGCGAACCGGCCGTCGCGGGCAATGTTACCGCGCGCGTCGAGGTCCACGCCGAGCTGCTCGACCAGGCCGTTCTTCACGTCCGTCCCGGTGAAGCCCATGGCCAGGGTGACCAGCTGGGCGGGGATGGCCCGCTCGGTGCCCGGGACGGGCTCGAACCGGCCGTCCTTGAACTCGACCTCGACCAGGTGCAGTTCCTGGACGTTGCCGTGCTCGTCGCCGGTGAGGTGGGTGGTGTTCACGGAGTAGATCCGCTCGCCGCCCTCCTCGTGAGCGGAGGTGACCTTGTAGGTCATCGGCATGGTGGGCCACGGCTGGTGCCCGGGGCGCTCGTCGCCGGGCCGCGGCATGATCTCCAGCTGGGTCACCGAGAGGGCGCCCTGCCGGTGGGCGGTGCCGACGCAGTCCGCGCCGGTGTCGCCGCCGCCGATCACGACCACGTGCTTGCCCTTGGCGCTGATCGGCGACTCGACGAGGTCGCCCTCCTGCACCTTGTTGGCCAGCGGCAGGTACTCCATGGCCTGGTGGACGCCCTTGAGCTCGCGTCCGGGCACCGGCAGGTCGCGCGCCGTGGTGGCACCGGCGGCGACCACGACGGCGTCGAAGCGCTCGCGCAGCTGCTGCCCGGTGATGTCGTCGCCGACGTGCACGCCGGTGCGGAAGCGGGTGCCCTCCGCCCGCATCTGCTCGATGCGGCGGTTGATGTGGCGCTTCTCCATCTTGAACTCGGGGATGCCGTAGCGCAGCAGCCCGCCGATGCGGTCGGCGCGCTCGTAGACCACCACGGTGTGGCCGGCCCGGGTGAGCTGCTGGGCGGCGGCCAGGCCGGCCGGGCCGGAGCCGATGACGGCGACAGTCTTGCCGGAGAGCCGCTCCGGGATCTGCGGGGTGACCCCGCCGCGGTCCCAGGCCTTGTCGATGATGGTGACCTCGACGTTCTTGATGGTCACCGCGTCCTGGTTGATGCCGAGCACGCAGGCCGACTCGCAGGGCGCCGGGCACAGCCGCCCGGTGAACTCCGGGAAGTTGTTGGTGGCGTGCAGGCGCTCGATGGCGCCGCTCCAGTCGTCCCGGTAGGCCAGGTCGTTCCACTCGGGGATGAGGTTCCCGAGCGGGCAGCCGTTGTGGCAGAACGGGATGCCGCAGTCCATGCAGCGGCCGGCCTGCTTGCCGATGATGGGAAGGAGGCTGCGTTCGACGTAGACCTCGTTCCAGTCCCGGATGCGAACGTCCACGGGCCGTCGCTCGGCCAGCTGCTTACCGGTGGTCAGGAAGCCCTTGGGGTCAGCCATGTGCCGCCTCCATCATCTTGCGAGTGGTCTCGGCCTCGGAGAGGCCATCGCGCTCAGCGGCGTCCTTGGCGGCGAGCACTGCCTTGTAGTCGGTCGGCATGATCTTGGAGAAGCGGGAGACCCCGCTGCCCCAGTCGGCCAGGAGTTCGGCGGCGACGGTGGAGCCGGTCTCCTCGTAGTGCTGCTGCACGGTCGCGCGCAGCCACTCGCGGTCGGCGGCGGTGGGGGCCTCGATGCCCACCATGCCGTCGTTGACGTTGGCGGGGCGCAGGTCGAGGACGTACGCGATGCCGCCGGACATGCCCGCCGCGAGGTTGCGTCCGGTCTCGCCGAGGATGACGACCCGGCCGCCGGTCATGTACTCCAGGCCGTGGTCGCCCACGCCCTCGACGACCAGTGTGGCACCGGAGTTGCGGACGGCGAAGCGCTCGCCGGCCTTGCCGCGCAGGTGGATCCGGCCCGAGGTGGCACCGTAGCCGATGGTGTTGCCGGCGATCACGTGGTTCTGGGCGTCGTTGCCGATGGCGGCGGCCTCGCGCGCCGGGCGCACGACGACCACACCACCCGAGAGCCCCTTGCCGACGTAGTCGTTGGCGTCGCCCTCCAGTCGCAGGGTGATGCCGCGCGGCACGAAGGCGCCGAAGGACTGCCCGGCGGAGCCGGTGAAGGTGACGTCGATGGTCCCCTCCGGCAGGCCCTCGCCGCGGTACCGCTTGGTCACCTCGTGGCCGAGCATGGTGCCGACGGTGCGGTTGACGTTGCGGATCGGCAGCTGGATGCGGACGGTCTCGCCGCGCTCCAGGGCGTCCTCGGCGAGCTCGATCAGCTGGTTGTCCAGCGCCTTGTCGAGCGCGTGGTCCTGGGTGGTCGTGCGGTGCCGGGCGGCGCCTTCGGGCAGCGTCGGCACGTGGAACAGCGGGGCCAGGTCGAGCCCGGCGGCCTTCCAGTGGTCGATCGCGGCCTGGGCGTTGATGTGCTCGGCGTGGCCGACGGCCTCCTCGATCGAGCGGAAGCCCAGCGAGGCCAGGATCTCCCGGACCTCCTCGGCGATGAACTCGAAGAAGTTGACCACGAATTCGGGCTTGCCGGAGAAGCGCTCGCGCAGCACCGGGTTCTGGGTGGCGACGCCGACCGGGCAGGTGTCCAGGTGGCAGACACGCATCATGATGCAGCCGGAGACGACCAGCGGGGCGGTCGCGAAGCCGAACTCCTCGGCGCCGAGCAGCGCGGCGATCACGACGTCGCGGCCGGTCTTCAGCTGGCCGTCGGTCTGGACGACGATGCGGTCGCGCAGCCCGTTCAGCAGTAGGGTCTGCTGGGTCTCGGCGAGGCCGAGCTCCCAGGGGCCGCCGGCGTGCTTCAGCGAGGTGAGCGGCGAAGCACCCGTGCCACCGTCGTGCCCCGACACCAGGACGACATCGGCGTGCGCCTTCGACACACCCGCCGCGACCGTCCCGACGCCGACCTCGGAGACCAGCTTCACGTGGATGCGGGCCGCCGGGTTGGCGTTCTTGAGGTCGTGGATCAGCTGCGCCAGGTCCTCGATCGAGTAGATGTCGTGGTGCGGCGGCGGCGAGATCAGGCCGACGCCCGGGGTGGAGTGCCGGGTCTTGGCGACCCACGGGTAGACCTTGTGGCCGGGCAGCTGGCCGCCCTCGCCGGGCTTGGCGCCCTGGGCCATCTTGATCTGGATGTCGTCCGCGTTGACCAGGTACTCGGAGGTGACGCCGAACCGGCCGGAGGCGACCTGCTTGATCGCCGAGCGGCGCTCGGGGTCGTACAGGCGGTCCGGGTCCTCGCCGCCCTCACCGGTGTTGGACTTGCCGCCGAGGCGGTTCATCGCGATGGCGAGGGTCTCGTGCGCCTCGCGGGAGATCGAGCCGTACGACATGGCGCCGGTGGAGAAGCGCTTGACGATCTCGGTGACCGGCTCGACCTCCTCGACCGGGATCGGCTCCCGGCCGAGGCCGTCCAGCTGGAACAGGCCGCGCAGCGTCATCAGGCGGGCGGACTGCTCGTTCACCCGGTCCGTGTACTGCTTGAAGATGTCGTACCGGCGGTTGCGGGTGGCGTGCTGCAGCCGGAAGACGGTGTCCGGGTCGAACAGGTGCGGCTCGCCCTCGCGGCGCCACTGGTACTCGCCGCCGATCTCCAGCGCGCGGTGCGCGGCCGGGATGCCGGAGGCCGGGTACGCCTTGGCGTGCCGGGCGGCGGTCTCCTTGGCGATCTCGTCCAGGCCGATGCCGCCGAGCTTGGTGGTGGTGCCGGCGAAGTAGCCGTCGACCAGCTCCTGGGAGAGGCCGATGGCCTCGAAGACCTGGGCGCCGCGGTAGGAGGCGACGGTGGAGATGCCCATCTTGGACATCACCTTGAGCACGCCCTTGCCGAGCGCCTTGATCAGGTTCTTGATCGCCTTGTCGGCCTCGACACCCTGGATGAAGACGTTCTGCGCGACGAGGTCCTCGACCGACTCCATGGCCAGGTACGGGTTGACCGCGCCGGCGCCGTAGCCGATCAGCAGCGCGACGTGGTGCACCTCGCGGACGTCGCCGGCCTCGACCAGCAGCGACACCTGGGTGCGCTGCTTGGTGCGGATCAGGTGGTGGTGGATGGCCGAGGTGAGCAGCAGCGAGGCGATCGGGGCGTGCTCGGCGTCGGAGTGCCGGTCGGAGAGCACGATGATCCGGGCGCCGTCGGCGATCGCGGCGTCGGCCTCGGCGGCGATCTCGGCCAGGCGCGCGGCCAGGCCCGCGCCGCCGGTGGCGACCTTGTAGAGGCCGGACAGCGTGACGGCCTTGAGGCCGGGCTGGTCGCCGTCGGCGTTGATGTGGACCAGCTTGGCCAGCTCGTCGTTGTCGATCACCGGGAAGGTGATGCCGACCGAGCGGCAGGAGGCGGCCTCGGCGGTCAGCAGGTTGCCCTCGGGGCCGAGGTTGGACAGCAGCGAGGTGACGAGCTCCTCGCGGATGGCGTCCAGCGGCGGGTTGGTGACCTGCGCGAAGAGCTGCACGAAGTAGTCGAACAGCAGGCGCGGCTTCTCGCTGAGCGCGGCGATCGGCGAGTCGGTGCCCATCGAGCCGAGCGCCTCGGCGCCGGTCCTGGCCATCGGGGCGAGGATGACGCGCAGCTCCTCCTCGGTGTAGCCGAAGGTCTGCTGGCGGCGGGTGACGGAGGCGTGGGTGTGGGCGATGTGCTCGCGCTCGGGGAGCTTGGCGAGCTGGATCTGCCCGCCGGTGACCCACTCCTCGTAGGGGTGCTCGGCGGCCAGGCCGGCCTTGATCTCCTCGTCCGGGACGATCCGGTTCTCGTTGAGGCAGACCAGGAACATCTTGCCGGGCTGCAGGCGGCCCTTCTGGACCACCTTGTGCTGGTCGATGTCGAGGACGCCGACCTCGGAGGAGAGCACGACCAGGCCGTCCTCGGTGACCCAGTAGCGGGCCGGGCGCAGGCCGTTGCGGTCGAGCACGGCGCCGATCCGGGTGCCGTCGGTGAAGGTGACGCAGGCCGGGCCGTCCCAGGGCTCCATCAGGTTGGAGTGGTACTGGTAGAAGGCGCGGCGGGCCGGGTCCATGGTGGCGTGGTTCTCCCACGCCTCCGGGATCATCATCAGCACCGAGTGCGGCAGCGAGCGGCCGCCGAGGTGGAGCAGCTCCAGGACCTCGTCGAAGGAGGCCGAGTCGGAGTGGTCCGGGGTGCAGATCGGGAAGATCCGCGACAGGTCGCCTGGGATGAGGTCGGTCGCGAGCTGGGACTCGCGGGCGCGCATCCAGTTGCGGTTGCCCTTGACCGTGTTGATCTCGCCGTTGTGCGCGACGAAGCGGTACGGGTGGGCGAGCGGCCAGCTCGGGAAGGTGTTGGTGGAGAACCGCGAGTGCACCAGGCCGATGGCGGACGCGTAGGTGCGGTCCGACAGGTCGGGGAAGAAGGGCTCCAGCTGGCCGGTGGTCAGCATGCCCTTGTAGACGATGGTGCGGGCGGACAGCGACGGGAAGTAGACCCCGGCCTCGCGCTCGGCGCGCTTGCGGACCACGAAGGCGATCCGGTCCAGCTCGACGCCGGCCAGGCCGTCCTTGGTCAGGAAGAGCTGCCGGAAGCGCGGCATCACGCTGCGCGCGGTGGCGCCGAGCAGGTCCGGGGTGACCGGCACGTCGCGCCAGCCCAGGACCGTCAGGCCTTCCTCGGCCGCGATCGCCTCGATCTGTCCGACGGCGGCGGCGGCAGCGGCGTCCTCGTCCGGCAGGAAGGCGATGCCGACGGCGTAGGAGCCGGCCGCCGGGAGCTCGAAGGAGACCTTGCCGCGCAGGAAGGCGTCCGGGATCTGGGTCAGGATGCCCGCACCGTCACCGGAGTCCGGCTCGGCGCCGGTGGCGCCGCGGTGCTCCAGGTTGCGCAGGACGTTCAGCGCCTGCTCGACGATGGTGTGGTCGGCGATGCCGGTCAGCGTGGCGACGAAACCGACGCCGCAGGCGTCGTGCTCGTTTCGCGGGTCGTACAGGCCCTGAGCAGCAGGTCGCGCATCCGGCACGAGCGCGTAGGGCTGGCGGGCGGCGCCGGCCTGAGGCTCGTTGGCGGAGTGCATGGATGCAGGCAGCATCGGCTCTCCCGTCGTCGTCTTTCGGCAAGTTGGTGCAAGTAGGGACGACGTTGGCCCTGATGCGGTGGTGCGGTCGTGCAAGTTACATGATGCCCAGAATCCCGAGAAGCGGAATATCCCGTCCACATCGCGGACGGATGCGCAGGTCAAGGGGGGCGAAGGGGAGGACGCGCCACAGTGCGCGTCCCGACGATTGTGCCCAACCACCCCGGGCCTGAAACAGGGGCGAAATCCGATCGCCACACAAGCCGATCATGAGCGCCTGGGAATCCATTCCGAGAGCCCGGCCGACGGATGCGAATCCGCGGCTGCGAGACCCGGATGATGAGACGATGCCGGGCACTGCGAGACGTCCGTGTGTGAAACGTCACGCAGTGCCCGGCATAGTCATGCACTGCTCCCCGCCGCCGGGCCGGGGGCGGGGATCACCCCACGTGCCCGCCGATCAGCCACCCCAGCAGATACGTCACCCCGGCCGCGGCCCCGCCCAGCACCAGCTGCCGCAGTCCGCTGAACCACCAGCTGCGCGCCGTCACCCGGGCCACCACCGCACCGCAGGCGAACAGGCCGAGCGCGGCGAGCAGCAGCGCGGGCAGCAGCGACGTCGCCCCGAGCAGGTACGGCAGCAGCGGCAGCAGCGCGCCGAGCGCGAAGCACAGGAACGACGAGCCCGCCGCGACCAGCGGCGAGGGCAGGTCGTTGGGGTCGATGCCCAGCTCCTCGCGGGCGTGGATCTCCAGCGTCAGCTCCGGGTCGCGGGACAGCTGGCGGGCCACCTCGTGGGCGAGCTCCGGGTCCACCCCGCGCGAGACATACAGCTGCGCCAGCTCGGCCAGCTCGCCCTGCGGGTTGCGGCTCAGCTCCAGCCGCTCGGCCTCGATCTCGGCCTGCACCAGCTCCCGCTGGGAGGCCACCGAGGTGTACTCCCCCGCCGCCATCGAGCAGGCGCCGGCCGCCAGGCCGGCCAGCCCGGTCAGGATCACCGTGCCGTTGGACGCCGCCCCGCCGACCACACCGGTCATCAGCGCGAAGTTGGACACCAGGCCGTCCACGGCCCCGAACACCGCGGGCCGCAGCCAGCCGCCGTTGACGTCGCGGTGGTGGTCCGCGGCGGGTATCCGCGGGTGGGCGGGCTCGGCTTCCAGAATGGTCGCGCTCACGGTCTTGTTCCCCTCGTCCTACGTTCGTCTCCCCAGGAACGTAGCCCGCTTGACCTGGGCATTTCCAGCAAGATAAGGCTTCCCGAACGATGCTGAGGCTGCCCTTCGCAGGTCTCGCGAAGGGCAGCCTCAGTCAGGGAAAGTGCCTGCTCAGATCGGGTTCTTGGCGTCCTTGCCGGACTTCTCGGCCGGCTCGGCTGGCTCGGCAACCGGTTCCGCGTCCGCCTCCCCATCCACGATCCGGGACGGCTTCTCCCCGTCCACCTTCTCGCTCGGCTTCTCGCCCTCCGCCTTCGCCTCGGCCTGCTCCGCCACCTCGTGTGCCGCCGGGTCGATGCTCGCCGGGTCCTCGCGGCCGGGCCGCAGCTTGCCGACGATCACGAAGTACGCCACCGCGCCGACGAACACCACGATCGACGTCCAGTCGTTCAGCCGCAGGCCCAGGTAGTGGTGCGCCTCGTCGATCCGCAGGTACTCGATCCAGAACCGGCCCACCGTGTACGCGGCCACGTACACCGCGAAGGCCCGGCCGTGCCCCAGCTTCCAGCGCCGGTCGACCCAGAGCACCAGCAGCGCCACACCCACGCACCAGAGCGACTCGTACAGGAAGGTCGGGTGGTAGACCCCGCTCACGACCTCACCGTTGGGCAGCGTCTTGTGGATCTCCAGGCCCCACGGCAGCGTGGTCTCCCGGCCGTACAGCTCCTGGTTGAAGTAGTTGCCCCAGCGGCCCAGCGCCTGCGCGAGCGCGATGCCCGGCGCGATGGCGTCGGCGTACGCGGGCAGCGGCACGCCCCGGCGGCGGCAGCCGATCCAGGCGCCGACCGCGCCCAGCGCGACCGCACCCCAGATCCCGAGGCCGCCCTCCCAGATCTTGAAGGCGTTCCAGGGGTTCTTCCCCTCGCCGAAGTACAGCTGGTGGTCGGTGATCACGTGGTACAGCCGACCGCCGACCAGGCCGAACGGCACGGCCCAGACGGCGATGTCACCGACGGTGTGCTTGGCACCGCCCCGGGCGACCCAGCGCTTGCTGCCGAGCCAGACGGCGGCGACGACACCGAGGATGATGCAGAAGGCGTAGGCGCGCAGCGGGATCGGTCCGAGGTAGAGGACGCCCCGCGACGGGCTGGGAATGTAGGCGATATCCATGGCAGTTCCGACGCTACAGGGTCCGGCGCCCCGGTCGGACACCCCCGGGGTCACAGAAACCGAACAACGCGCCGCCGCCCCCTCCGGACGGGGAACGGGCGGCGGCGCGGCCGGGGCTGCTCAGCCGGCCGTGGGCGACGGGTTGTTTGCCTCCGAAGCAGTGCTGGTCGGCGCCGGGGTCTGCCCGTGCGAGCCCGCCGTGCCGAGCTGCTTGCCCTGGTTCGCGGCGTCCACCCATTTCATCAGGTTGGCCGGGGTGATCTCCTCGTTGCCGTTCTTCGGGTAGATCGGCTGGCCGTTGAGCAGCACGGTCGGCGTCGACTTGTAGCTGGACTTGTCGAAGTCCTGCTGCACCGCGGACACCCAGCCGCCGAACTTGTTGTCGTTGACGCAGGCCCGGAACCCGGGCGTGTCCAGGCCGTCGACCTGCTTGGCCAGGTTCAGCAGGACGGCCTTGTTGCCGAAGGCGTCGTTGGTCTCGTCCGGCTGGTTGCGGTACATCACGTCGTGGAGGTCCCGGAAGTGCCCGGCGTCCTGGGCGCAGGCGAGCGCGTTGGCGCCGTTCTTGGAGCCCTTGCCCGGAATGGCCCGGTCGATGAACGACACGACGTGGACGTTGGTGTAGATCTTCCCGGCGTCCTCCAGCTGGTCGATGGTCGAGGAGAACTCGCGCTCGAAGATGCCGCACGCGGGGCAACGCGGGTCCTCGTACACCGTGAGGACCGACGGGGCGTTGCTCGCACCGACCGGGACGACCAGGTTCTTGTCCCCGATGGTGCCGGCCGGGGCGGCGGTCGGGGTCTCGGGCTTGGAGCGCTCGTTCTGCACCACGACGCCGGTGATCACGGCGGCGGCGATCACCACCAGCGCGGCCCCGCCCACCATCAGCTTCTTCCTGCGCTTGGAGGTGGCCTGATCGGCCGCCCGCTGCTCCAGCATCCGCTCGCGGGCGGTGCGCTTGCCTTCTCGGTTCTTCTCGCTCATTGCCTTGACATCCACGGTCTGGGAGCCTTCGTCGGGTGCGGGGGACGGGGGTCAGCTGGCCAGCCAGCCGTCGGCCGAGAGCCGGGTACGGGGCCGCCACAACAGCCACCCGGCCAGCAGCAGGAAGCCGGTGTCGCGCAGGATCTCCTGCAGGTACTCGGTCTGCGAGGCGTCGACGTGCCCGCCGCCGCCGAAGCAGCCGCAGTCGATCGAGATGCCGCGCGCCCAGGCCGAGGCGATCCCGGCGATGAAGGTGAGCAGCAGCAGCGCGGAGACCCCGGCGACCAGCCGGACGCCGAGGCCGATCAGCAGCAGCAGCGCGAGCGCCAGCTCCAGGAAGGGCAGCCCGTAGCCGATCGGCTTGACCAGGCTCTCGGGCAGGATCTCGTACGCGCGGACGGCCTGGGCCGCCTCCGCCGGATCGGCGATCTTCGCCAGCCCGGCCCACCCCCACACCACCGCCAGGCCGAGCCGCACGGCGGTGCCCAGCCACTCGCTCCAGGCCGGTACCGCCCGCCACGCCGCCGACGCGGGCGCCGAGTCACCGGGCTGCGCTGCCGGGCCGGCCATCAGGGAACCCCTCTCGGGAAACTCGTTCACTTCCTGATGAACCGTAAGGGCTGAAGGGCGGTTCCTCCGTTTTCACGAATTACGCCGTATGAGTGACGCAACATGGTGTTCTGTCCTAATCCGGCGAACGCCCGTACGTCAGCGGCAGCCCGGCATCCGCCCCGGGTCGAACAGCTCCAGCCGCCCCTCGCGCGGCACCCGGGCCGCCCGCTCGGCCGCGTCCCACCGCGCCGCCTCCGCACAGGCGACCGCCTCCCGCTCCGCGCGCTCGGCCCCCCGCTTGGCCAGCGCGTGTCCCACCGCGGTGTGTGCCCCGACGGCCGCACCCAGAGCCAGCGCGGCGGCCGCCGCCCGCAGCAGCACGGCCCGATGAAGACCAGCCACCGACTCACCCCTTCGCTCGCCCGGCAACCCCCGCGCACCTCGTTCGTGCACTCATCCCTCCACTCAACG
This sequence comes from Kitasatospora sp. NPDC048296, assembly GCF_043201815.1. NCBI lineage: Bacteria > Bacillati > Actinomycetota > Actinomycetes > Kitasatosporales > Streptomycetaceae > Kitasatospora > Kitasatospora sp. NPDC048296. Next base: position 159,848 of record NZ_JBICZB010000006.1, on the reverse strand, counting down.
CCGGTCAACCCCCACTGGTGCGTGTCGCCCCCGCTCTTCACCCGTTCGGGGCCACCCCCACGCTGACGCCTCCCCCGAACCGCCTACGCCCCGCCCCCACCCACCCACCCACTCACCCACCCACTCACTCACCCCCCACGAACACCGACGGCCTGCCACCCCCCGAAGGGGTGGCAGGCCGTCAGCCAACCGTTCCTACCGCGCGTCAGCGCCCCCGCCGAACCCCCGCCGCCAGCTCGCCCGCGAGCCCCCGCACCGCGTCCAGCGCCGCCGCCTCGTCCTCCCCCGCCTCCAGGATCCGCTTGACGAAGGCCGACCCGACGATCACCCCGTCCGCGAACCGGGCGACCTCGGCCGCCTGCTCGGCGTTGGAGACCCCGAGCCCGACGCAGACCGGCAGGTCCGTCGTGGCCCGGGTGCGGGCGACCAGGTCCTCGGCCAGGGAACCGACCGCCGACCGGGTCCCGGTCACCCCCATCACGGCGGCCGCGTACACGAAGCCGCTGCCCGCCGCGGTGACCTCGGCCAGCCGGGCGTCCTTGCTGCTGGGGGCGACCACGAACACGGTGTCCAGCCCGTGCGCGTCCGCCGCCTTGCGCCACTCCTCGGACTCCTCCACCGGCAGGTCCGGCAGGATGCAGCCCGCCCCGCCCGCCGCGGCCAGGTCGGCGGCGAAGCGCGCCACGCCGTAGCGGTCGACCGGGTTCCAGTACGTCATCACCAGCACCGCCGCCTCGGGGTGCGCGGCGGCGACCTCCTGGACGGTGCGCAGCACGTCCTTGATCCGCACACCGCCCCGCAGCGCGATGTCGTCCGCGGTCTGGATCACGGCGCCGTCCAGGACCGGGTCCGAGTGCGGCAGGCCGACCTCGACCACGTCGCAGCCGCCCTCGATCAGCGCGTTGACCGCCCGGATGCCGCCGTCGACGGTCGGGAAGCCGGCCGGCAGGTAGCCGATCAGCGCGGCGCGGTCCTCGGCCCTGGCGGCCGCCAGGATGGCACTGAGCTTGCTCGCCATGGTCACTTACCCCCATCGGCCGCGTCGCCGGCCGCCTCGTCGTACAGCCCGAAGTACTGGGCCGCGGTGTGCATGTCCTTGTCGCCGCGCCCGGAGAGCGAGACCAGGATGGTGGCCTCCGGTCCGAGCTCGCGGCCCAGCTCCAGGGCCCCGGCGAGCGCGTGGGCGCTCTCGATGGCCGGGATGATGCCCTCGGTACGGGACAGCAGCCGCAGCGCCTGCATCGCGGCGTCATCCGTCACCGGCCGGTACTCGGCCCGCCCGGTGTCCTTCAGCCACGCGTGCTCCGGCCCGACGCCCGGGTAGTCCAGGCCCGCCGAGATGGAGTGCGACTCGATGGTCTGCCCGTCCTCGTCCTGCAGGACGTACGTACGGGAGCCGTGCAGCACACCCGGGTCACCCTTGGTGAGGGTGGCCGCGTGCTTGGGGGTGTCGGCACCCTCGCCGGCCGCCTCGCAGCCGATCAGCCGCACGCCGGCGTCCGGGATGAACTCGTGGAAGATCCCCATCGCGTTGGAGCCGCCACCGACGCAGGCGACCACCGCGTCGGGCAGCCGCCCGGTGCGGTCGAGGACCTGCTGCCGCGCCTCCACGCCGATGACCCGGTGGAAGTCGCGGACCATCATCGGGAAGGGGTGCGGCCCGGCGACGGTCCCGAACAGGTAGTGGGTGGAGTCGACGTTCGCGACCCAGTCCCGGAAGGCCTCGTTGATGGCGTCCTTCAGCGTCCGGCTGCCGGACTTGACGGCCACCACCTCGGCGCCGAGCATCCGCATCCGGGCGACGTTGAGCGCCTGGCGCTGGGTGTCGACCTCGCCCATGTAGATGGTGCAGTCGAAGCCGAACAGCGCGCAGGCGGTGGCGGTGGCCACCCCGTGCTGGCCGGCGCCGGTCTCGGCGATGATCCGGGTCTTGCCCATCCGCCGGGTGAGCAGCGCCTGGCCCAGCACGTTGTTGATCTTGTGCGAGCCGGTGTGGTTGAGGTCCTCGCGCTTGAGCAGGATGCGCGCGCCGCCCGCCTCGGCGGAGAAGCGGTGCACGTCGGTCAGCGGGCTCGGGCGGCCGGTGTAGTCCTTGAGCAGCGCGTCGAGTTCGGCGGCGAAGGCCGGGTCGGCCTTGGCCTTCTCGTACTCCTCGGCGACCTGCTCGACCGCGGCGACCAGCGCCTCGGGGATGAAGCGGCCGCCGTACGCGCCGAAGTAGCCGCGGGCGTCCGGCACCTGGGCACCGGGCAGGTAGTCCTTCTCGGACATGGTGGATTCCCTCGGGGAGATATGGATGACTGTGACGTCCGATCGGCTGACTTCAGCCGAGCGTCACGCGCCATCGCCGCCCCGGCACCTGCCCCGGCTCGCAACCGATCACGTACCGCACCCGACGCCCCAGCACCCGGCGTGCGGGCGCGCGGCAGCCGCGCGGGCGGCAACCTGGGGCGAGTCGGGTGGCGATCTTCATCGGGCTGTGTCAGTCCTTGTGCCGGACGGCGGGGTGGGTCCCGGCCGCGACCAGGTCGGCCACCGCGGCACGCGGGTCCTTGCCGGTCACCAGGGACTCGCCGACCAGCACGGCGTCGGCGCCCAGGTTGGCGTAGTTGATCACGTCGAGCGGGCCGCGCACACCGGACTCGGCGACCCGGACGATGCCGGCCGGGATGGCGTGCGCGACGTTCTCGAAGGTGTTGCGGTCCACCTCAAGGGTCTTGAGGTTGCGGGCGTTGACGCCGATGATCCGCGCCCCGGCGTCCGCCGCGCGCTTGATCTCCTCCTCGTCGTGCACCTCGACCAGCGGCGTGAGGCCGATCGACTCGGCGCGCTCGATCAGCGACACCAGGGCCGGCTGGTCGAGGGCGGCGACGATCAGCAGCGCGAGGTCGGCGCCGTGCGCGCGGGCCTCCCACAGCTGGTAGGCGGTGACGATGAAGTCCTTGCGCAGCACCGGGGTGTCCACCGCGGCGCGGACGGCGTCCAGGTCGGCCAGCGACCCGCCGAACCGGCGCTGCTCGGTCAGCACGCTGATCGCGGCGGCACCGCCGGCCTCGTAGTCGCGCGCCAGGGCGGCCGGATCGGCGATGGCCGCCAGCGCGCCCTTGGACGGGCTGGAGCGCTTCACCTCGCAGATCACCCGCACCCCGTCGCCCTTCAGGGCGGCGACGCCGTCCTTGGCCTCCGGGGCCTTGGCCGCCAGGGCCTTCAGCTCGTCCAGGGAGACCCGGGCCTGCCGCTCGGCGAGGTCCTCACGGACCCCTTCGATGATCGAGTCGAGCACACTCACTCAGGAGCCCCCATCGTTTCTGCAGTTCGCTCATCCGAGCCGGACGGGCTGCGGCCCGTCCGCTCTTCGATGGTATCGGCACCCACTCGTCCGCCGCGCATCCGCCCGAACCGCGTCTCGCGGAACGGGACGCTCCCTCCGGCGGCCGTCGACCTCCTCCCCCGCCGGCCCTACGTCCCAGCTCAGACCGGCTGCGGCGGCGGACGTCCCCGCGCGGACCGGCTCAGACCGGCTGCGGTGCCAGCCCCGCCCCGACCGGGAGGTTGCGCACCACCGTGAACACCAGCACCAGCAGGAGGATCAGCGCCCAGCGCCGGGCCCCGACCGAGACCCTCGGCGACGGCCCGCCGGTCAGCGCGGCCCAGCCCCAGCGCAGCCAGAGCACCGCCAGGACGCCGAACAGCAGCACGGCCACGGCGTTGTCGTGCAGGGCGCCGGTGAGGTCCCCGTGGGCCAGCGCGTGGACACAGCGCAGGCCCCCGCAGCCGGGGCACCACCAGCCGGTGGCGGTCAGGAAGGGGCAGTCGGGGTAGTGCCCGTGGGTGTTCGGGTCCACCACGGCGACGTACCCGGCGGGAATGGCCACCGCCGCCAACGCGGCCAGCGGCGGGCCCAGCCGGCGCAGTACGGGCGGCGGGGCGGAGGCGGTGGGGGCGGCGTTCACGCCCCGATTGTGCCCGCGCCGGGCCCGGACAGAACGAAACGGCGGGCGTGGCGCGCCCGCCGTTCGGTTGTGCGAAAGGAGTACCTGTCGTCAGGCGGCGACGGCGCGGGCCTCAAGGGCCGCCTTGCGGGCCGCGGTCTGCTCCTCGACCGACTTGTACACGTTGGTGCTCGGCTGCTTGCCCATGCCGGCCATCGACATGGCCTTGCCGATGATGCCGCCGACCAGGACGACCGCCAGACCGGCCACGACCAGCAGCGGCGACGGCAGGATCATCGCGACACCCGCGATGCCGAAGCCGACGAAGGAGATGACGACGCCGGTCCAGGCGGCGGGGTTGTGGCCGTGTGCTGCTGCTGCCATCGATGGTGCTCCTAGGCTCTCGGGGCCCAGCCGGGCCTGCGGGGCCGCCGGCGGGTTGACGGGTTCCATTGTGCCGGGCCACACACGGGCGGCCCAAAGCGGGTGGCGGGTCTATCGCGTCACATGTGCCGCTCGGGCTCAGACGGCGGTGGGGTCCTCGCCGCGGTCCAGGGCCTTCCACAGGTCGCCCGGCGTATCGGCCTTCACCGGGGCCTTGCGGGTGGGCGCCTCGTAGCGGCTGCCCATGGCCGGCCAGCCGCGGCCGTAGCGCAGGGTGACCAGCCCGGCCAGGGCCAGCAGCAACCCGCCGGCCAGGGCGACCCAGGGCCAGGCGCTGTGCGAGACCTCGGTGGCCGTCGAGCCGGCCAGCGCCAGCTTGCCGGAGGCGGCGGAGTCCAGCGCGGCGGTGTCCGAGGCCCCGGCCACCGAGGCGGCGGCCGCGCCGAGCCCGGCCAGCAGGGTCAGCGCGCCGACCGCGAGCCGACCGACGCCGCGCACCGCGAACACCGCGACGGCCGCGGCCAGGCCCACCAGGGCCAGCCCGCCGGGCAGTTCGGAGATCTTGCCGCCGGTGACGGACACGTCCAGGGTGCCGGCCCGGCCCTCGGCCCAGTCCCGCCCGGCCGCGGTCAGCACCAGCACGGCGCCCAGCACGGTCAGCAGCAGCATCACGCCGAGGGTGCGGCGGCCGGCCGTGGACGTGGCGGGAGCGGCGGGGGCGGGGGTGTGGTCTGCAGCGGTCACCCGTCCACTATCCCCCGGCCGACGCCCGGGTCCGTACCCGGGGTCGGGAACTCGTCCGTCCGCAGCACCACCGTCCGGCCGCCGAGCGGCAGGAACAGGTCGTTGCCGAACGGCACCCGTTCGGCCTCCCGGTACACCCCGCCCGGATCCGGCGCGGTGTGCACGGTGCAGTCGGCGGCGGCCGGGTCGACCACCACGTACAGCGGCACACCGCTCTGCGCGCAGGCCCGCGCCCAGGCGTGGTCCCGGCCGGGGTGCGCGACCTCCAGTACCGCCGCCACGTCGGCGGCGCCGTACCGGCCCCGGGCGCCGCGGCCGGCCCCCGGGTCGAGCACCACGAGGTCCGGGGCGATCGGGCCGGACGCGGCCGGGAAGTCGACCACCACGCCGGAGAGCACCCGGCCGGGGCCGACCTGCTGCTCCTCGAACTGCACGGCAGCCCCGAACACGACCCCCCAGCGCAACTCGTCGTACGGCACCTCGGGCATCCCGGCCGCCTCCTCACGCCTCAGGACAGTTCCGGCCTCCGCAGCGTATTGGCGGTGGCGACGGCCCGCAGCACGGCGGCCGCCTTGTTGCGGCACTCGGTGTCCTCGCCGTGCGGGTCGGAGTCGGCCACCACGCCCGCGCCCGCCTGCACGTACGCGGTGCCGTCGCGCAGCACCGCGGTGCGGATCGCGATCGCGGTGTCCGAGTCCCCGGCGAAGTCCAGGTAGCCGACGCAGCCGCCGTACAGGCCGCGCCGGGTGGGCTCCAGCTCCTCGATGATCCGCATCGCCCGGGGCTTGGGCGCGCCGGAGAGGGTGCCGGCCGGGAAGCAGGCGGTCAGCACGTCGAAGGCGGTCCGCCCGGGGGCGACCTTGCCGGTGACGGTGGAGACGATGTGCATCACGTGGCTGTAGCGCTCGATCTGCATGAAGTCGACCACCTCGACGCTGCCCGGCTCGCAGACCCGCCCGAGGTCGTTGCGGCCAAGGTCGACCAGCATCAGGTGCTCGGCCCGCTCCTTGGGGTCGGCGAGCAGCTCGGCGGCCAGCGCCGCGTCCTCGTGCGGGGTGGCGCCGCGGTGCCGGGTGCCGGCGATCGGGTGCACCATCGCCTCGCCGTCGGTGACCTTGACCAGCGCCTCCGGGCTGGAGCCGACCACGTCGAAGCCGCCCTCGGCGCCGCCGTCCGGCCCGGGGAAGCGGAACAGGTACATGTACGGGCTGGGGTTGGTGGTGCGCAGGACGCGGTAGACGTCCAGCGCGGAGGCCGGGCAGGGCGCCTCGAAGCGCTGCGAGGGCACGACCTGGAAGGCCTCGCCGGCCCGGATCCGCTCCTTGACCTCCTCCACCGCGGCCCGGTACGGCGCCCCGCCGAACGGCGAGTGCACCTCGCCGGGGCCGGCCGGGGTGAAGGTGGCCAGGCCCGGGTCGACCGGCTTGAGCAGGTCGGCCTCCATCGCGTCCAGCCGGGCCACCGCGTCCGCGTAGGCCTCGTCCACGCCGCTGGCCAGGTCGTTGTGGTTGACGGCGTTGGCGATCAGCAGCACCGTGCCGTCGGCGTGGTCGAGCACCGCCAGGTCGGTGGCCAGCAGCATGGTCAGCTCGGGCAGCTTGAGGTCGTCCGGGTTGAGGTCGGGCAGCTTCTCCAGCCGGCGGACGACGTCGTAGCCCAGGTAGCCGACCAGGCCGCCGGTCAGCGGCGGCAGGCCGTCGTCGGCGTGCCGCGGGGTGTGCAGCGTCTCCAGGGCGGCGCGCAGCACCTGCAGCGGGTCGCCGGTGGTCGGGATGCCGACCGGCGGGGTGCCGAGCCAGCGGGCGTCGCCGTCCTCGCCGACGGTCAGCGCGGCGGCGCTGCGCACACCGACGAAGGAGTAGCGCGACCAGCTGCGGCCCTGCTCGGCGGACTCCAGCAGGAAGGTGCCGGGCCGCTCCTCGGCGAGGCTGCGGTAGAGGCCGATCGGGGTGAGGCCGTCCGCGAGGAGCCTGCGGGTGACCGGGATCACCCGGGTGTCGACGGCGAGCTTGCGGAAGGCTTCGAGGTCCATGCGGGGCGGCACCTTCTGGAGTTGTGGACGGGGGTGGGATCAGGCGAGCGGGAGCACGTCGGCGTCGAAGCAGGTGCGGTCGCCGGTGTGGCAGGCCGCGCCGCTCTGGTCGACCTTCACCAGCAGGGTGTCGCCGTCGCAGTCGAGCGCCACCGACTTGACCGCCTGCACGTGGCCGGAGGTGTCGCCCTTGACCCAGTACTCGCGGCGGCTGCGGCTCCAGTAGGTGCAGCGGCCGGTGGTGAGGGTGCGGTGCAGCGCCTCGTCGTCCATCCAGCCGAGCATCAGTACCTCGCCGGTGTCGTACTGCTGCGCGACGGCCGGGAGCAGGCCGTCCTCGGTGCGCTTGAGGCGGGCGGCGATCGCGGGGTCGAGGGCGGTGGTACCGGGGGCGGCGGGTGTGGTGGACATGGGGCCATTGTGTCAGTCCGTCCGGCGCCCCCGGCGTCCCGTCCGGGGGGCGAACGGTTCGGGCGCGGCCCGTTCGGGGGCAGTTCCGCCAACCGCCTGCCGGGCGTGGCCCCGGTGGGCCATCCTCGTGGCCATGACCTCCGAGCAGCAGCCGCCCGAAGCCGCCGCCTCCCGTCCGTCCCGGGGCCTGGTGATCGCCGTCGCCGCCGTCCTGGCCGTGCTGCTCGCGGTGGTGGCCACCGTGCTGCTCTGGCCGGAGGACAAGAAGCCGGCCGCCGCGCCGCCCCCGCCCTCGGCGACCCCGACGCCGACTCCGACACCGACCCCCACCCCGACGCCCACCCCCACCAGGCCGCAACCGCCGTACGCCTTCTTCCCGGTGGGCACCTGCTTCGACCACCCCCAGCTGAGCCCGGTGATCACCAAGGCCGAACAACGGCCCTGCGCCGGCGAGCACGACGGCGAGGTCATCGCCAACCTCAAGCTGGCCGACGGGCTGACCGGCGAGATCGCGATCGCCCTCGCCATGCGGGACGGCTGCAAGGACGCCGAGACCGCCGCCAAGGCCCGGCAGAACGACGGAAAGACCTACTATCCGCGGCAGTTCGGCCCGGCCATGGTCAACTACCAGCAGGGCTGGCGGGATTACACCTGCACCCTGACCGCCGGCAACAAGCAGGGTGGCCCCAAGCTGACCGGACAGCTCCACCCATAGGGTGACACCATGTCGAACCACGCCCTCGCCGAACGTCATCGCCTCGCCGAACTCCTCACCGCCGCCGGGCCGGACGCCCCCACCCTCTGCGCCGGGTGGACCGCCCGGGACCTCGCCGCCCACCTGGTCGTCCGGGAGCGCCGCGCCGACGCGGCGGCCGGCATCCGGGTCGGCGCCCTGGCCGGCTGGACCCAGCGGGTGCAGGACGGCTACGCCGAGCGGCCGTACGAGGAGCTGGTCCGACTCTTCCGCGCCGGGCCGCCGCTGTTCTCCCTCTTCGCCCTGCCCGGCGCCGACGAAGCGGCCAACACCATCGAGTACTTCGTCCACGCCGAGGACGTCGCCCGGGCCGGCGACGACTGGACCGCCCAGCCCGTCCCGCCCGGCCGCGCCGAGGCCCTGTGGCGCCGCCTCCCCCTGATCGCCCGCCTCGAAGCGGGCCGCCGCTCCCCCGTCCGCCTCACCCTCAGCCGCCCCGACGGCCAGTCCCTCACCGTCGGCCCCGCCGGCGCCCCCACCGTCCACCTCACCGGCGAGCCCGGCGAACTCGTCCTCTTCACCTACGGCCGCGGCGCCCGCACCACCCTGGACGTGGACGGCGCCCCGGACGCCATCGAGGCCCTGCGCCACGTCCTGCCGCTGCCGCCGAAATAGCTCCGAAGAGGGCGTCCCACGACACGAGGTTCCGGCCCGGGCCGTGGGACGCGGCCCCAACCGGATTACGGAGTGAGCCGGTTCGGTCCACGGGTCACCGCGCGCCCGCGCTGCGGATGTCGGTCCCCGGGTGCAGACTCGCAGGTGGCCGGGGAGGGGCGTGTGCGCGCCCGACGGAACCGCCTCGGTCACTCTCCGTCGAAGGGGCACCACGACATGCTCACCACCGACTTCCCCACCGGCTCGCCCTGTTGGATCGACCTGGGCTGCCCGGACATCCCGGCCACCGCCGAGTTCTACCGCAAGGTCTTCGGCTGGACCTTCCAGGAGGTCCCCGAGGCCGGCGGCTACGGATTCCTGCAGCTGGACGGCAGGACGGTCGGGGCTCTCGGCAAGCTGGACCAGGGCGCGCGGTCCGCCTGGACCACGTACTTCCTCTCCCCCGACCTGGACGCGACCGTCAAGGCCGCCGAGCAGTCCGGCGCCACGGTCCGGGTCCCGCCGATGGACGTCATGCAGGAGGGCCGGTTCGCCGCCCTCACCGACCCGCAGGGCGCCGAGTTCGCCGTCTGGCAGGCCGGCGACACCCGGGGCCTGGACGCCGTCTCCGAGGACAACACGCTGTGCTGGTCCGAGCTGCACACCAAGGACCAGGACGGCAGCTACGACTTCTACAAGTCCCTGTTCGGCTGGCGGGTCGAGAACTTCGAGCCGTCCCCGGGCATGAGCTACCGGGTGATCTCCACCGCCGAGGGCGACCAGCGGCAGACCGGCTTCGGCGGCATCGCCCCGACGATGGACGCCGCCCAGCCCTCCGCCTGGACGCCGTACTTCGCCGCCAACGACGTGGACGCGCTGATCGCCAAGGCGACGGCGGCCGGCGGCTCGGTGCTGATGCCGGCCGCGGACGTGGACAACGTCGGCCGGATCGCCTGGCTGGCGGACCTGAACGGCGCCCCGTTCGCTCTGATCAAGGGCGAGCCGCGCGAGTCCTGAGAAGAGGAACAAGAGGAAACGGTGCCTGTTCGTGTTCGCGAACACGAACAAGCACCGTTCGAGGAATCACCGGACCGGGTGCCCGGCCTCCCGCAGCGCGTTCTTGACCTCGCCGATCCGCAGGTCCCCGAAGTGGAACACGCTGGCCGCCAGCACCGCGTCCGCGCCCGCCTCCACGGCCGGCGCGAAGTCGGCGAGCTTGCCGGCCCCGCCGGAGGCGATGACCGGCACCGAGACGGCCTTGCGCACCGCCCGGATCATCTCCAGGTCGTAGCCGTCCTTGGTGCCGTCCGCGTCCATGGAGTTGAGCAGGATCTCGCCCGCCCCCAACTCGGCGGCGCGGCCCGCCCATTCGACGGCGTCCAGGCCGGTGCCCTGGCGTCCGCCGTGGGTGGTGACCTCGTAACCCGAAGCGGTCTCCGTCCCCTCGGGGCAGCGCCGGGCGTCCACCGAGAGCACCAGCACCTGCCGCCCGAACCGCTGGGCGATCTCACGGACGAGCTCCGGCCGGGCGATGGCCGCGGTGTTGACGCCGACCTTGTCGGCGCCGGCCCGCAGCAGCTTGTCGACGTCCTCGACGGCACGGATGCCACCGCCGACGGTGAGCGGGATGAACACCTGCTCGGCGGTGCGGCGGACCACGTCGTAGGTGGTCTCCCGGTCGCCGGAGGAGGCGGTGATGTCGAGGAAGGTCAGCTCGTCGGCGCCTTCGGCGTCGTAGAGCTTGGCCATCTCGACCGGGTCGCCGGCGTCGCGCAGGTTCTGGAAGTTGACGCCCTTGACCACCCGCCCCGCGTCCACGTCCAGGCAGGGGATGACTCGTACTGCGAGGGTCACGGCTGTTTGCCTTCCAGGGTCTTTGCCAGCCCGGCACGGTACGCGTCGATCTCGACCTCGACCAGCATCCGGGAGTCGATCAGCCCCTCGACCACCACCATGGTGGCCACCGGGCGTGCGGCGTCGAAGAGTTCGCGGTGGGCGCGGCCCACTTCCTCGGCGTCGCGGGCGTGGGTGATGTACATCCGGGTGCGGACCACGTCGTCCGCGGTCAGACCGTACGCGGCCAGGGCCGAGAGCCCGACGCCGAACGCGGCGAGGGTCTGCCGGTACGGGTCGCCCTCGTGCTCGATCCGGCCGTCCACCCAGGCGGTGGAGCCGGCCACGTGCACATGGTCACCCGCGGCGACCGCCCGGGAGTAGCCGAACTCCTCCTCCCAGGGGGAGAAGCCACCGACCCGGCCGCGCACGACCTGACCGCGTACGATCCGACCATCCATCATCCTGAAACCGCCTCCAGGGCCTCTTCGAGGGTGAACTTCTGCTCGTAGAGTGCCTTGCCCACGATGGCGCCCTCGACACCCTCGCCGACGAGCGTGGCGATGGCGCGCAGGTCGTCCAGCGAGGAGACGCCGCCGGAGGCGACCACCGGGCGGTCGGTGGCGGCGCAGACGTCGCGCAGCAGCTGCAGGTTGGGGCCGGTCAGGGTGCCGTCGCGGTTGACGTCGGTGACGACGTAGCGGGCGCAGCCCTCCTGGTTGAGGCGCTCCAGCACGTCGAAGAGCTGGCCGCCGTCGCGGGTCCAGCCGCGGCCGCGCAGGGTGGTGCCGACCACGTCGAGGCCGACGGCGATCTTGTCGCCGTGCTCGGCGATGGCCTTGGCGACCCACTCGGGGGCCTCCAGGGCGGCGGTGCCGAGGTTGACCCGGGTGCAGCCGGTGGCGAGGGCGCGGGCGAGCGACTCGTCGTCGCGGATGCCGCCGGACAGCTCGACCTTGATGTCCAGCTGGCCGGTGACCTCGCGCAGCAGCTCGTAGTTGGAACCGGTGCCGAAGGCGGCATCCAGGTCGACCAGGTGGAGCCACTCGGCGCCGGCGTTCTGCCAGGCGAGCGCGGCGGCCAGCGGCTCGCCGAAGGAGGTCTCGGTGCCGGAGGCGCCCTTGACCAGGCGGACGGCCTGGCCGTCCCGGACATCGACGGCGGGAAGCAGTTCGAGGCGGCTCATCAGTGACAACTTTCAGCTCGTCAGAGGGTGTTGACCCAGTTGGTCAGCAGGGCGGCGCCGGCGTCGCCGGACTTCTCGGGGTGGAACTGGGTGGCCCACAGCGGGCCGTTCTCGACCGCGGCGACGAAGGGCCGGCCGTGCGTGGCCCAGGTGACCAGCGGCGGGTTGATCCGCGCGCTGTGAATCTCCAGCTCCCAGTGCCGCACCCCGTAGGAGTGCACGAAGTAGAAGCGGGTCTCCGGGTCCAGGCCGGCGAACATCCGGCTGCCCTCGGGCACGTCCACGGTGTTCCAGCCCATGTGCGGGACGACCGGGGCGTCCAGCGGCTCGACGGTGCCCGGCCACTCGTCGCAGCCGGCCGTCTCCACGCCGTGCTCGACCCCCTTCTCGAAGAGGATCTGCATGCCGACGCAGATGCCCATGACCGGGCGGCCCCCGGCGAGCCGGCGGCCGATGATCCAGTCCCCGCGGACCGACTTCAGCCCGCGCATGCAGGCCTCGAAGGCGCCGACGCCGGGGACGAGCAGGCCGTCCGCGGCCATCGCGGTGTCGTAGTCGGAGCTGACCGTGACGTTCGCCCCGGTCCGCTCCAGGGCGCGCTGCGCGGAGCGCAGGTTGCCGGAGCCGTAGTCGAGGACGACGACGTTCTTGCCCATGTGTTCAGGTGTCCAGTCTCTCAGCGGCGGGCGGCGGGTCTACAGGCGCATGAGGCCGGAGGCCAGGCACATCACGGAGCCGAAGGCCAGCACCAGGATGACGCCCTTCGGCAGCTTCTGCTTCCAGAAGGAGATCACTCCGCCGGCCAGGAAGAGGCCGACGAAGAGGAGGATCATCGTGGACTTGCTCACAGCGCACCCTTGGTCGACGGGAGGATTCCGGCCGCGCGCGAGTCACGCTCGGCGGCGTAGCGCAGCGCCCGGGCCAGCGCCTTGAACTGGCACTCCACGATGTGGTGCGCGTTGCGCCCGTACGGGACGTGCACGTGCAGCGCGATCTGGGCCTGGGCGACGAAGGACTCCAGGATGTGCCGGGTCATCGTGGTGTCGTAGCTGCCGATCATCGGCGCCATGCCCTCGGGCTCGGTGTGCACCAGGTAGGGCCGGCCGGAGAGGTCCACGGTGACCTGGGCGAGGGACTCGTCCAGCGGCACCGTGCAGTTGCCGAAGCGGTAGATGCCGACCTTGTCGCCGAGCGCCTGCTTGAAGGCGGCACCGAGCGCGAGGGCGGTGTCCTCGATGGTGTGGTGGGTGTCGATGTGCAGGTCGCCGTCGGTCTTGACGGTGAGATCGAACAGACCGTGCCGGCCGAGCTGGTCGAGCATGTGGTCGTAGAACCCGACGCCCGTCGAGATGTCGGTCTTGCCGGTGCCGTCGAGGTCTATCTCGACCAGGACGGAGGTCTCCTTGGTGGTGCGCTCGACGCGTCCGATGCGGGACATACGGGGTTACAGCTCCTTGATCACAGTGCGGACGGCGTCCAGGAAGGCGTCGTTCTCGGCGGGCGTGCCGGCGGTGACGCGCAGCCACCCGGGGACGCCGTTGTCACGGACCAGGACACCCTGGTCGAGGATGGCCTGCCAGACGGCGCGGGTGTCGGCGAAGCGGCCGAACTGGACGAAGTTGGCGTCCGAGTCGGTCACCTCCAGGCCCATCGCCCGCAGCGCGTCGACCAGCCGGTCGCGCTCCTCCTTGAGTCGCCCGACGTACCCGAGCAGGGTGTCGGTGTGCTCCAGGCAGGCCAGCGCGGTGGCCTGGGTGACGGCCGACAGGTGGTACGGCAGGCGCACCAGCTGGACGGCGTCGACCACCGCCCGGTCGGCGGCCAGGTAGCCCAGGCGCAGGCCGGCGGCGCCGAAGGCCTTGGACATGGTGCGGCTGACCACCAGGTTGGGGCGGCCCTCGATCAGCGGCAGCAGCGAGGCGCGGTGCGAGAACTCGACGTACGCCTCGTCCACCACGACCAGGCTGGGCCGGGCGGCCTGCGCGGCCTCGTAGAGCCGCAGCACGGTGTCGGCCGACACCGCCGTCCCGGTCGGGTTGTTCGGCGAGCAGATGAACACCACGTTCGGCCGGTGCTCGGCGATGGCGGCGAGCGCGGCGTCCACGTCGATGGTGAAGTCGTCATTGCGCGGGCCGGAGATCCAGGCGGTGCCGGTGCCCCGGGAGATCAGCGCGTGCATCGAGTACGAGGGCTCGAAGCCCAGCGCGCTGCGGCCGGGGCCGCCGAAGGTCTGGAGCAGTTGCTGGAGCACCTCGTTGGAACCGTTGGCGGCCCAGACCTGCTCGCGCGCGACCGGGTGGCCGGTGGTGCGGGTCAGGTACGCGGCCAGGCCCTCGCGCAGCTCGACCGCGTCCCGGTCGGGGTAGCGGTTGAGGTTGCGGGCGGCCTCGGCGACCCGCTCGGCGATCCGGGCCACCAGCTCCTCGGGGAGCGGGTACGGGTTCTCGTTGGTGTTCAGCTGGACGGGCACGTCCAACTGCGGTGCGCCGTACGGGGACTGGCCGCGCAGCTCGTCCCGGATCGGGAGGTCGTCAATAGCGGTCACGAGCCGGGAACCGTCCAATCGAACCGAGCCTTGATGGCGTCACCGTGACCGGGCAGGTCCTCGGCGTTGGCCAGGTTGACCACGTGCGCGGCGACGTCCGCCAGCGCGTCCCGGTCGTACTCGACGACCTGGACGCCGCGCAGGAAGGTCTGCACCGACAGCCCGGAGGAGTGGCAGGCGCAGCCGCCGGTCGGCAGCACGTGGTTGGAGCCGGCCGCGTAGTCGCCCAGCGAGACCGGGGTCCAGCGGCCGATGAAGATCGCGCCGGCGTTGACCACCTTGGCCGCGACCGCGTGCGGGTCGCGGGTCTGGATCTCCAGGTGCTCGGCCGCGTAGGCGTTGACCACGGCGAGGCCCTGGGTCAGGTCGTCGACCAGGATGATGCCGGACTGCCGGCCGCCGAGCGCCTCGGCGACCCGCTCGCTGTGCTTGGTCTTCGCGACCTGCACGGCGAGCTCGGCCTCGACCGCGTCGGCCAGCGCCGGGGAGTCGGTGACCAGCACCGAGCCGGAGGTCGGGCCGTGCTCGGCCTGGCTGATCAGGTCGGCGGCCACGTCGCTGGGCAGCGCGCTGTCGTCGGCGAGGACGGCGATCTCGGTCGGGCCGGCCTCGGAGTCGATGCCGATCCGGCCGGCGAACAGCCGCTTGGCCGCGGCCACGTAGATGTTGCCGGGGCCGGTGACCATGGTGACCGGGGCGCACTCCTCGGTGCCCAGGGCGAACATCGCCACCGCCTGGGCGCCGCCGACCGAGTAGACCTCGTCGACGCCGAGCAGCGCGCAGGCCGCCAGGATGGTCGGGTGCACCCGACCATCGAACTCCTTCTGCGGCGGGGAGGTGACCGCGATGCCCTGGACGCCCGCCTCCTGGGCCGGCACCACGTTCATCACCACGGAGGACGGGTAGACCGCCAGCCCGCCCGGCACGTACAGGCCGACCCGCTCGACCGGCACCCAGCGCTGGGTGACCGTGCCGCCCGGCACCACCTGGGTGGTGTGCCCGGTGCGGCGCTGGTCCGCGTGCACGGCCCGGGCCCGGCGGATGGACTCCTCCAGCGCGGCCCGCACCTTCGGGTCCAGCGTCTCCAGGGCCTCGGTGAGCTGCTCGGCCGGGACACGGGTCGACTCCAGCCGGACGCCGTCGAAGCGCTCGGTGATCTCGATCAGCGCCGCGACCCCGCGATGGCGTACGTCCTCGGCGATCGGCCGTACCTTCTCCAGCGCGGCCGCCACGTCGAACTCGGCACGGGGCAGCAGGTCACGCGGGTCGTCGAGCGAGCCGCGGAGGTCGATTCGAGAGATCACGCCACCCAGTGTAAGGAGTGGCCGGAACCACTGGTCCCGCATTTCAGTCCGTGATACGAAAGGCGAGACGACCGGGGGGACGGGGTAGACCATGGCGGAATGCGCTCCAGAGGGCTGGACCGACACCGAGCAGGAACTCTGGGAGGCCTTCCGCCAAGGGGATGTATTCGACCGCCGAAGTGGCCAATCCGACATCGACGACCCCTTCGGGGACACCCCGTGGGGACCCGGGCGGACGGTCAGCGCCGAGGCGCTCGCCCACCTGCTGCTGGTCGGCCCGGAGCCGGCGCCCGGGCGGGTCGCCTCGCTGCGGATGAGCGGGGTGACGGTCACCGGCGCGCTCAACCTGGCCGGCGGCCACATCGACCGCTACGTCGAACTGCGTGGCTGCCGCTTCGAGCACAAGATCCTCATCTCGGAGGCCTCGGCCACCACCCTGCGCATGGTCGACTGCCTGATCCCCCGGCTGGAGGCCTCCCGGCTCGCCACCACCGGCGACCTCCACCTGGCCCGCTGCCGCATCCCCGACGGCGTCCGGCTCACCGACGCCAAGATCGGCACCGACCTGCTGCTCAACCTGGCCGTCATCGGCGGCGACCGCTACGGCCGCGCGGTGTCCGCCGACGGGATGACCGTCCACCAGGACTTCGAGGCCGAACGCCTGGAGACCCACGGCGAGTTGAGCGTCCGGACGGCCCGAATAGGCGGCCGCTTCTCGCTCCGCGGCGCCCAGCTGTACGCCGACCCGCGGAACCGGGTCTGCCTCAACGCGGTCCGGCTCAACGTCGGCCACACCTTGTACCTGACCAGCTCCGCCGACGGCGGCTGGTTCGGCTCCCGCAGCTACTACGGCTCCGGCTACGGCCAGAGCCCCCCGCCCGACGCCCCCAGCACCCCCTTCCGCGCCTACGGCCAGGTCCGGCTGTCCGACGCCCGCTTCGAGGCCGCCTGCCTGATCTCCGGCGAATTCCACCTGGAGGGTGACGACGAGCTCTCGCTGCGCCGCATCCACACCCCCGAGCTCCGCTTCACCTGCAAGATCCGGCCGACCGGCATGGTCTCGCTGTCCCGCGCCCGGGTCGGCAACCTGGTCGACTCCCCGGACGCCTGGCCACTCGGCAAACACCTGCGGCTGACCGGCTTCGTCTACGAGAACCTGCGCCCGGTCGGCCAGTTCACCGCCCAGCAGCGGATCGCCTGGCTGGAGGGCTCCGCGGTGGAGTTCCAGCCGGAGTCCTACGAGCAGCTCGCCGGCGCCCTGCGCCGCGACGGCGCCGACGACGACGCCCGGCAGGTGCTGTACGCCAAGCAGCGCCGCCGCCGGGAGACCCTGCCACTGCCCGCCCGGATCTGGGGCCGGGTCCAGGACGTCACCGTCGGTTACGGCTACCGCCCCGGCCGGGCCGGCCTGTGGCTGCTGCTCGCCTGGGCGCTCGGCAGCGTCTGGTTCGCCACCCACCAGCCGGAGCCGCTCAAGGCCGACGAGCGCCCGCACTGGAACGCGGTGCTCTTCACCCTCGACAAGCTGCTGCCGATCGTCGACCTCAACCAGGGCGCCTGGAACCCCGGCGGGACCTCCCAGTGGATCTCCGCCGGGCTGGTCGTGGTCGGCTGGCTGCTCGCCTCCACCGTCGTGACGGGCGCCAGCAGGCTGCTCCAGCGGGGCTGACACCGTGGACGGCTTCGGACGGCCCGACACCGTGGACGGCGTTAACCGGGCGACAAGGACGGGGCCCGGGGAACTACGCTGTCCGCCGTGACAGAACGGCTGCCGCTCTTCCCGCTGAACACCGTGCTCTACCCGGGCCTCGTGCTGCCCCTGAACGTCTTCGAGGAGCGCTACCGCCGTCTCGTCGCCGACCTGCTCGAACAGCCCGAGGACGCGCCGCGCCGCTTCGGCGTGCTCGCCATCAAGGACGGCCGCGAGGTCGCCCCGGTCCGCCCCGAGGAGGGCCCGGCCGGCCCGCTCGACGGCCTGGGCACCGCCACCGGCGACCCGCTGGAGGCGCTGTTCCACGTCGGCTGCGTCGCCGACGTCTCCTCCGCCCAGAAGCAGTCCGACGGCCGCTACGAGCTGCTGGTCACCGGCACCACCCGGTTCTGGCTGCGCTCGGTGGACGTCGCCGGTCCGTACCTGACCGGCGAGATCGAGCCGATCGAGGAGCAGTCCGGCGAGGGCTCCGGCGCCCTGGCCTCCGAGGTCGAGCGGGCGTTCCGGGTCTACCAGAAACGCCTGGCCGGGGCGAAGGAGGCCACCACCATGGGCCGCCCGCAGCTGCCCGACGACCCGCAGGTGCTCTCCTACCTGGTGGCCGCCGCCTCGGTGTTCGAGACCCCGGTCAAGCAGCGGCTGCTCGCCTGCCCCGACACCGCCCAGCGGCTGCGCACCGAACTCGACCTGCTGCGCCGCGAGAGCGCCGTCCTCAGCTGGCTGCCCTCGCTCCCCGCGGTCGAGCTCACCCGCCAGTCCTTCAGCCCCAACTGACGCAAGGCACCCCCGCATGGCCAAGAAGCCCAAGAAGGGCGGCCAGGGCACCCCGGCCACCGTCGCCCTGGAGACCGCCGCCGTCGCCTTCACCGTCCACGCCTACGAGCACGACCCGGCCGCCGCCTCCTACGGCGGCGAGGCCGCCGAGGCCCTGGGCGTCGCCCCCGAGCGGGTCTACAAGACCCTGGTCGCCGACGTGGACGGCACCCTCACCGTCGGCGTGGTCCCGGTCGCCGGCCAGCTCGACCTCAAGGCCCTGGCCGCCGCCGTCGGCGGCAAGCGCGCCGCCATGGCCGACCCGGCCGCCGCCGAGCGCAGCAGCGGCTACGTCCTCGGCGGCATCTCCCCGCTCGGCCAGCGCCGCCCGCTTCGCACGGTGATCGACGCCAGCGCCCTCGGCCACCCCACCGTCTACGTCTCGGCGGGCAGGCGGGGCCTGGAGGTCGAGCTGGCCCCCGCCGACCTGATCGCCCTCACCCGGGCCCGCACGGCCGCCATCGCCCGCTGAGGGCCCGGGAAACGGCACGAGGCGGAAGGCCCGGCCCGTACCGGACCGCCGACCTTCCGCCTCGCCGGGGAACCCGGCCCGGCCGGGAGAACCTCAGCCCTTCCCGTGCTCCCGCGCGGCCGCGTCCGCCGGGGGAACCGCGTCCGCCGGAGCCGCGTCCACCGGAGGAGCTGCGGGGGGAGCCTCAGGGGCCCCGTACGTCCCCGCCGGAGCCCCCCAGTACGGCGGCGGGTCCTCCTCCCGCTTGCCGAACGCCGCGGACAGCGCCAGCAGCACCACCATCGCCACCATCGGCCACACCAGCAGCGCCCCCAGCGCCCCGAGGTCGATACTCGCGTCGAAGTGCCCTCCGTTGCCGACCCGCCGGGCCTCCGCGATCAGGTTGTTGCTGGGCCCGAGCCAGCGTCCGATCCGCCAGGCGCCGATCGACCCGAGCAGTCCGCCGACGGCGAGCCCCAGTGCGACCGAGATGCCGCCGCCGCGCTTGCGGGTCACCAGGAAGGCCCCGAGCGCCGTCACGATCCCGGCGCCCAGCGCGATCAGCACGAACACCGCGTCGGCGCCCGCCCGCTGCTCGCCCTCGGGGTCCGCGTAGAGGATCCGGTCGCCGTCCACCAGCAGCGGGACCTTCGGCGCCAGCCAGGCCCACAGCCCGGCCATCAGCACTCCGACCAGCAGGCAGGCGACCACGACGCCCGCCCCGATCCGCAGCTCCGCCGGCAGCGGGTGCTCCGCCACGGGCGGGGCCTCCGGCATACCCGGGGGCGGCTCCTCGTCCGAGACCGGCGGCGGCGCGAACGGGTCGGGCGCGGCGCCCTGCTCCGCCTCCACGTCGGCGTGGGCGGGATCCGGAGGTGTGTTCGGTACGGTCACAGGCCCCATCGTTTCACGACGGCCGCCCGAACGGCCCCACCGGCCGGGCACCGGCCTACCGCGCGACCGCCCGCCGGTACGCCCAGGTGGCCAGCGCCAGCGACACCACGCCGACCGCCGCGCAGACCCCCAGGTCCGCCGCGACCACCGCCCAGTCCGGGTCCGGCGCGAAGGTCCGAGCGAAGGCCTCCACCCCGTACGTCGAGGGCAGCAGGTCCCGCAGCCACAGCACCGGCTGCGGCAGGTGGTCCACCGGCAGCACGCCCAGCAGCAGGGCCGCCGACATGCCGAGCTGCCCCAGCATCGTCGCGATCTCCTGGCGCGGCGCCAGCAGCCCGCAGGCCGCGCCCAGGCCGGACAGCGCGGCCCCGGCCAGCGGCACGACCGCCAGCAGCACCCACAGCTGCCCGAGCGGCAGCCCGAACATCACCGCGCCGATGCCCGCGGTGACCAGCGTCCCCGGCAGGGTGAACGAGGCGTACGCGCCGGCCGTGCCGAGCACCACCGAGGCGGCCGGCACCGGCAGCGTCCCGTAGTGGTCCAGGCCCCCGTTGGCCCGCAGCTTCCCGAAGTACTGGGCGAGCAGGTTGAGCGCGACGAACGCCACCACCAGCACGCTCGACCCGGCGACCACCGACCGCGCCGCCGAGGTCTGCCCGGCCTCCACGACACCCCGCATCATCACCAGGATGCCGACGGACTGGAAGGTCGCCACGAACAGCAGCGGGATCCGCGCCACCTTGGCCCGGGCGAGCTGCGCCCGGTACACCGCGGCGAGCGAGGGCAGCAGCCGGGCGGCGGGGGCGAGCGGGGCGGGCCCGACCGTCGACCGGTCGGTCCGCGGGGGCACCGAGAGCAGCGTCACCGAAGTCCTCCGAGGATGCGTGGCGCAGGGGCGGGAAGAGAAAATCCGCGGACCGCTGCCCAGGCGGTCGGGTAGCGTGTGAGCGGCGCGTTGCGAGAACCAAGCACGTGCTACCTCCTTGAGTTTGTCGTCACCGGGTTGGTTCCATCCCGGCTGGTGCTGATCGCGTAGGACTTGATCGTTCGCTGGACGGCCGAGCAGCGTGAGCCAGGAATCCCCCTGCGTTCAGCCGGGGGAGGGTTCAATTGGCGAGTCCTCCGTGATGGCGGCCGCCCAGCTTGAGGTAGGCGTCCTCAAGGCTCGGGGTGGCGAGGGTGAAGTCGTCGAGCGCCGCGAAGGCCGGGCCGGTGGTGACGGCGGCGACCAGCTCGCGGGCCTGCTCGGGGGTGGTGCGGACGGTCCAGCGGCGCCCGGTGCGCTCGGCCCGTTCGGCCAGCGCGGCGACGGCGGGGACGCCGAGCGGCGCCTCGTCCCGCCAGACCAGGTCGAGCCGGACGTCGCCGTCCACCAGCGCCTTGAGCCCGCCGGGCGTGTCGCAGGCGATCACCCGGCCCTCGTCGACCACGGCGACCCGGTCGAGCACGGTCTCCGCCTCGATCACGTTGTGGGTGACCAGCAGCACCGTCGTCCCGCGCTCGGCGCGGCGCCGGTCCACGGCCGACCACACGGCCCGCCGGGCGACCGGGTCCATGCCCGTGGTCGGCTCGTCCAGCACGAGCAGCGGCCGCTCCCCCACCAGGGTGGCCGCGAAGCAGGCGAGCCTGCGCTGCCCGCCGGAGAGCTTGGCCAGCGGCCGCGAGGCGATCGGCTCCAGCCCGAGTTCGGTGAGCACCTCCGCCGTCTCGGCGCGGGCCTGCGCCCGGCCGAGCCCGCGCAGCCGCCCGGTGGTCTCGGCGGCCAGCACCACGGTCAGCTCGTCCAGGGCGGTGGACTCCTGCCCGAGGTAGCCGAGCAGCCGCGCCGCCCGCTCGGGGTGCCGCACGATGTCGTGGCCGAGCAGTTCGACCGAGCCGGAGTCCGGGCGCAGCAGCCCGGTGAGCTGGCGCACCAGCGTGGACTTCCCGGCCCCGTTCGGTCCGAGCAGCCCGAAGACCTCGCCCTGCCGGACGGTCAGGCTGATCCCGTCGTTGGCCCGGACCTCGGTGGTGGCGGCGCCGCGCCCGGTGCGGTAGGTGCGGACCAGGTCGCGTACGGCGACGCACGGCGAGGTGTCCTGGGGTGCTCGCCCGGCCGTCTCTTTCACGACCGGAGACTCTACGCGCTCACACGGGCGAACCGGACAAGGGGGCCTGATCGCCGGAAACCTCCGGTTCGGCCCGGTCGTGCACCGGCCTCAGTCGTCCACGACCATGGAGCCGCCGGGCACCCGGGCCGCGAGTTCCTTCCAGAAGCCCGCCCGGATGGCGTAGCGGTCGTGCTCGTCGATCTGGTCGTCCTTGTGCGCGAGCAGCCCGAAGCGGGCCGCGTAGCGCAGCAGCTCGCCGTCGACCCGGTGCGGGATGCGCGGGTAGTCGGGCCAGAGCAGGGTGAGCCGTTCGAGGTCGCCGAGCCGGTCGCTCCAGCGCCGGGCGAAGACCTGCCCGACTTCGTGGGCGTCGCCGCCGATGGAGGTGATGTCCTCCTCCCGGTCGGCCCAGCGCTGCTCGGCGGTGGTCAGCTGGGCCAGGGTCGGCAGGCCGTCCCCGGCGGTGACGGACGGCTCCGGTGCGGGCCGGTCCACCCAGCCCCGGTCGGAGGACCACCGCAGCACCGGCCCGCCCGCCGCGTGTCCGGCGGCGGTGCCGTTGGCGTGTCCGTTGGCGGTGCCGTTGGTGTGCCCGTTGGCCGCCGGGGTGGTCGGCGTGACGGCGGAGACCCGTCCGGCGAGGTCCTTGGGGGTGGGCACCACCCGCAGTGCCGCGGCGGGCTGCGACCCCCCGTTCGCGGCGGGCGCCTCGGGCTCCGGGGCTCCGGCGGCGGGCCGGGCGCCCGGCGGCACCACCGTCGGCAGCGAGGCGGGCGGGGCGGCCAGGATCTTGGCGATCTCCTGCCGGGCGCCGCCGGCCCCGGGCGCGGGGAACACGCTGGAGCTGTCCCGCAGCGAGAAGGACCCCTCGATCCACTCGCGGTCCAGCACCCGCCGCTCGTCGGCCTCGCCGACCAGGTCCTCGGACTGGTTGAAGTCCCCGTCGGCGGCCTGCAGCGCCCACAGGTGCACGGCCACCCCGTGCTCCTTGGCGGTCATCATCCCGGGCAGCAGGTCCCCGTCGCCGGTGATCAGTACGACGTCCGCGCAGGCCCGGTTGCGGGCGAGTTCGGAGAGTTCGGCGTGCATCGCGGCGTCGACGCCCTTCTGCACCCAGCGCCCCTCGGCCCGGGTGAGGGCGCCCAGCCGTACGGTGACCCGGGGCAGGACGCGCAGCCGCCGGTGCTCGGGCATCGGGCGGCGGTCGGGGGCCGCGTCGAACCAGTAGATCCGCAGCAGGGGCAGCCCGGTCTCGTCCTCGGCGCGCTCGCGCAGGGCGCTGATCAGCGCGGTGTGGTTCACGGTGACCTTCGAGCGGGACGGGTCACCGGCGAGCAGGCTGGCGGCGGCGCCCAGCAGGTATCCGGCGTCCACCAGGACGACACAGCGGTCCATCTGCGCACCTCTTTCCGCTCGCCCTCGAAGGTCAGTCAGGGTGGGCGGTCCGCCCGTCGTCCGCGCGTGGTGGGGTGAGGGGCCCCCGTGACCGCCCGATCGTTGGGTCACCTTTTCCCCTTGGTTCGCGCCCCGAACCTCGGCAGATGTCCCGGTCCCGCAACAGCCGCCCCAATGAGTCGCAAAGAAACACGAAGGCGGGCCCCGTTCAACGACGGGGCCCGCCAAACGTCACGGACGGTTGGTCCCGGTCGAGCCTTCGGGCTCGGCCGGGTGTCAGCCCTTGAGCTCCGCGGCGACCAGCTCGGCCAGCTGGACGGCGTTGAGCGCGGCGCCCTTGCGCAGGTTGTCGTTGGAGACGAACAGCGACAGGCCGTTCTCCACGGTCTCGTCCACCCTGATGCGGCCGACGTAGCTCGGGTCCTGGCCGGCCGCCTGGAGCGGGGTCGGGATCTCGGACAGCTCGACGCCGGGGGCGCCGGTGAGCAGCTCGACGGCGCGCTCGGTGCTGATCGGGCGCTCGAAGCGGGCGTTGATCTGCAGCGAGTGGCCGGAGAAGACCGGTACGCGCACGCAGGTGCCGGAGACCTTCAGAGCGGGAATGCCGAGGATCTTGCGGCTCTCGTGGCGGAGCTTCTGCTCCTCGTCGGTCTCGTTGGAGCCGTCCTCCACGATGGAGCCGGCCAGCGGCACCACGTTGAAGGCGATCGGCCGCCGGTAGACCTTGGGCTCGGGGAACTCGACGGCGCCGCCGTCGTGGGCGAGCGCGGCGGCGCCGTCCACGACCTTGGCGGCCTGGTCCTGCAGCTCGGCGACGCCGGCCACGCCGCTGCCGGAGACGGCCTGGTAGGTGGAGACGACGAGGGCGGCGAGCCCGGCCTCCTCGTGCAGCGGGCGCAGCACGGGCATGGCGGCCATGGTGGTGCAGTTCGGGTTGGCGATGATGCCCTTGGGGCGGTCGGCGACGGCCTCGGGGTTGACCTCGGAGACGACCAGCGGGACCTCGGGGTCGCGGCGCCAGGCGGAGGAGTTGTCGATGACGACGGCACCGGCCGCGGCCACCTTGGGGGCCAGGGCCTTGGAGGTGGAGCCGCCGGCCGAGAAGATCACGATGTCCAGGCCGGTGTAGTCGGCCGTGGCCGCGTCCTCGACGGTGATCTCGGTGCCCTGCCAGGGCAGCGTGCGCCCGGCCGAGCGCGCCGAGGCGAACAGCCGCAGCTGCTCCACCGGAAAGTTGCGCTCCGCCAGGATCTCGCGGACCACGCCGCCGACCTGGCCGGTGGCCCCGACAATGCCGATCTTCATTCCGACTACTCCTCTGAATGGTGCTGTCTACAGCCGCACTCTGCCCATCATGCCTTGTCACGGGCGTCGTACGACCTGCTGTTCCACGGTGTGAGAGGGGACCCGGACAGGCCGCTACTGGTCCAGACCACTCGTCAGCTCAAGCGCGGCCGCGACCTCCGCCCCGCCCGCCGGCAGCAGCGGCAGCCGGACGTCCGGGGTCGGGATCCGGCCCTGGGCGTGCAGCACGCCCTTGGTCACCGTCGGGTTGGGCGCGGTGAACGCGGACAGCGCCAGAGCGGTCAGCCGGTGCCCGAGCGCCCGGGCCCGCTCCACGTCCCCGGCCCGCCAGGCCTCGTGCAGCTCGACGAAGCGGGCGGTCGCCAGGTGCGCGGAGGCGAGGATGCCGCCGGCCGCGCCGATCGCCAGCATCGGCGCCAGGAAGGCGTCCTCCCCGGTGAGGAACGCGAAGCCCTCGGGGGCGTCGGCGAGCAGCTCGGCGGCCGCCTGGTCCAGCCCGCCGGTCGCGTACTTGACGCCCACGACGCCCTCGATCGCGGCCAGTTCGCGCAGCGCGGCGGTGGAGAGCTGCTGCCCGGTGCGGTACGGGATGTGGTAGACGACCAGCGGCAGCGGGCTGCTCGCGGCCAGCGCCCGGAAGTGCGCGACCGTCCCGGCCTCGCCCGCCCGGACGAAGGACGGCGTGGTCACCAGCGCCGCCGCCCGCGGCACCCGCGCGGCGAGCGCGGCCAGCGCCTCGCCGACGGCCCGGGTGTCGCCGCCGGAGGCGCCGACGATCAGCTGCGCCCCGCGCGCCGCGCAGGCGGCCGCGGCGACGTCCACCACCGCGTCCCGCTCCTCGGCGGTCAGCGCGGCGGGCTCGCCGGTGGTGCCGAGCGCGACCAGCCCGGCCGCCCCGGCGTCCAGGACCTCGTACGCGAGCTTCTCCAGCGCGTCGAGGGCGACCGAACCGTCGGCGGCGAAGGGGGTGATCAGGGGGACGTAGATGCCCTTGAGTTCCATACCGACGATCCTGCGGCCGCGGATAGCGCAGGTCCAGTTCACATTTCTGACGCTTCTCGTAAGCTGAGCCGATGCTCGATGTCCGACGCCTGCGCCTGCTTCGCGAACTCGCCCACCTCGGCACCATCGCCGCCGTCGCCGAGGCGCTGTCCTTCAGCCCTTCGGCGGTGTCCCAGCAGCTGTCCGTCCTGGAGAAGGAGGCGGGCGTCCCGCTGCTGGAGCGCACCGGGCGGCGGGTCACCCTCACCCCGGCCGGCCGCAACCTGGTCCGCCACGCCGAGTCCGTCCTCGCCCTGCTGGAGCAGGCGGGCGCCGAACTCGCCCACGCCAAGCGGGGACTGGCCGGCCCGCTGCGGATCGGCACCTACCCCTCCGCGGCCCGCGCGATCATCCCCGCGGTGCTCGCCGAGCTGGCCTCCTGGCACCCGGGGCTGGAGCCGATGGTCACCGAGGTCGACCCGGCGGCCGTCGGCGCGGCCCTGCGCGCGGGCGAGCTGGACGTCGCGCTGGTCCACGAGTACGACCTCGTCCCGACCGACCCGGAGCCGGGCCTCGCGGTCACCCGCCCGGTCTTCACCGAGCCGATGTACCTGGCCGCCCGTACCCCGGCCACGGTCGCCGAGCAGCGCGGCGCGCCCTGGATCATGTCCCCGCCCGGCACGCTGTGCCACACCATGGCCGTCCGCGCCTGCGAGGCGGCGGGCTTCGCGCCCCGGATCCGGCACCAGATCGACGACTTCACCACGGTGCTGGCACTCGTGGCCGCCGGCCAGGGCGTCGCCCTGGTCCCCCACCTGGGCACGGCCCAGCAGCCACCGGGGGTCGTCCTCACCCGCTTGCCGATGTACCGCCGCACCCGGGCCGCGTTCCGCGCGGGCGCGGGCTCCCACCCGGCCATCTCGGCCTTCGTCTCGGCGCTGCACACGGCGGTGCCACCGGGGCTGGGCAGCGGGTCCTGAATACGTCGGGGCCCGGGTCGCCGCGCGGCGCCCCGGGCCCCGACCCCTTCTCACGGGGTCCGCGACTCAACTGCCGGTCAGGCCACCGGAGTCACGGTGTGCGTTCGGGCTGGAGGGTCCAGCGGACGTTGTCCTGGAGGTTGGGGCAGTCCCAGATGTCGAGCCAGGTGCCCTGTTCGGTGTGCCAGTTGTTCAGTTCGATGCAGCGGCCGGTGTTGGGGTCGCCGTTGGTGATGGTGGCCTGGTTGACGATGCGGCCGTCCGGGCGGGTGGTCCACTTCTGGGTGGGCTTGCCCTCGCAGCGGGCGAGCTGGACGAGGGTGCCGTCGTCCGTGGCCCCGCCGGCGGCGGAGACGCAGTAGGCGCCGACCCGGATGGTGCCGTCGGTGCCGAGGTTGTAGCGCTGGCTGGGGGTGTTCCAGCAGCCGTAGATGCCCAGTTGGGCTCCCTCGCGGGGGCCGTTGATGGCGTCCATGCACTGCCAGGAGGCCAGGTTGGGGTGGAGCGAGGTGCTGGCGTCGGCGTAGCCGATCATGCTGGCGGCGCCGAAGCCGTCGACCTTGCCCGAGGTGGCGGTGCTGCTCTGGCCGGGGTAGACGGTCATGGCGTTGTTGTTGTCGACCGTCCAGAGGTCGGGGTAGCCGTCCGCGTTGATGTCCCCGGCGCCGATGCGCGGGTAGTCGGCCGCGGTCAGCGCGACGCCGGTGTTGAGCTTGATGCCCGCGTCGGGCTTGGTGAGCGCGGTGTAGTCGACGGTGCCGTCCGCCTTCCAGCCGAGCGGGTAGGCGAAGACGTCACCGGTGGTGCGGTTGCGGGCCCACAGGGTGGCCTGGTTGACCTGGCCCGGGTTGGTCTTGTCGGTGCTGGCGGTGGCGCCGTTGGCGGCACCGGGGTTGAGCAGCTCCAGGTCGGTCCAGCTGCCGGAGGCGGTGGGGATCAGCGTCGCGCTGTTGACGTTGTCCGCCAGGCCGTCCGGCGTGTAGAGGTAGAGGTTGTTGTTCTCCAGGGTCAGCAGGGTGGTCTGGGTGGAGATGATCTGCTGGCCCGCGGTGCCGCCGGGCTTGGCTGCGGTGGCCTCGCCCTCGGGGGTGCCGAAGGCGATCACCTGGGAGACGCCGCTCCAGTCGGTGGCGTTGTAGCCGGCACAGGCCGCGCCGCTGCCGTACGTCTTGCAGGAGGACGGACGGGTGAGCGCGATGGGCGTGAGGGTGTCCAGGCGTCCCGCACCGTCGTTCGGGATCAGGTACATCGAGTTCTTCAGGATCGCGGACTTGTCGGCGGCCTTGGCCGGGTTGTTGAAGTGCGCGACGATCTCGTCCACGGCCTGGCCGACGGCGAAGGTGCCGTGGTGGCTGATCTGGAAGTCGGCCCAGGTGGTGCCGTAGTCACGGGCGCCGGGCGCGGCCGCGGCCGGGGCGGCCAGCGAGGTCGACGGGTCGGCGTCGCCGATGACCCGCAGGTCACCGGTCTTGTCGGTGACGACGATGTCGGGCTTCTGGTCGTTGTTCACGTCCCCGAACACCGGCTGGGTGCCGGGCTTCCAGGGCGCGTAGAAGTTGTAGAACGCGGCCTGGCTGTAGTTGCCCGCGACGTCCATCGCCCACGCGTACAGGGTGTTGGTGCCCCACTGGCGCGGCGTATAGGTGTACGGCTGGCCGGGCTTGACGGTGTCGGAGCGGTTGCAGCCCCAGCCGACGACCGGCGTCGGGTCGGTGGTGACGCGGATGCAGGCGACGCCGGAGGCGTACAGGTTCGGGCCGGGGGCCGGGTCGTCGGCGTTGATGGTGAACGTCGCCGAGTCGCCGGCGTACTTGGCCGGGGTCGGGTTCGGGGTGCCGGACGGCGGGAAGTCGGTGGAGCTGATGCTGACGCGCGGCGGGGTCTTGTCGACCCGGAAGTAGCACCAGGCGCTGTTGGGCGAGGTGAGCAGGTTGTCGGTCGAGCGGGCCAGCCAGCCGTACTGGTGGCCGTCGGTCAGTGAGCCGACCGAGGTCGACGGAGCCGGGTTGTTGTACGAGCCACCCCAACCGCCCTGTTCGAGGTGGAAGTTGGGGTCCTGGTCGTCCCACATGACGTAGTCGGTGCGGAGCGGCTGGCCGGCCGGGGAGTAGCTGTTGGCGGTCAGGTAGATGTTCTGGTTGCTGCCGACCCAGCCCGGGTTGTCCCAGGGGTGGGCGCCACCGCTGTTGCACTCGGCCGTGGCCCCGGTGTCGGCGAAGCCGGGGGCGGGGCTGGTGCGCGGGTACCAGATCGTGGGCGTGATGTCGTAGTTGGTGGTGATGCTCGGGTTGCTGCCGATGTAGTGGCGGAAGAGCTTGTTCGACTCACTGTCACTGGGCGCGATGCCGAGGGTCCACCAGGGCCAGTGGCCGGCGGCCGCCTGGTTGATCATGCCGGTGACGTCGACGGACATCGGCCCGGTGCCGGTGATCGGCTGCCCGCCGACGTAGCCGCACCCGCTCATGACCTGGGCGCCGTCGAGGCCGCACGGCTGCGCGTTCCAGTTGGTGTTGCCGTCGATCGGGCTCGGGGCCGAGTAGACGCCGAGGTTGGTCGCGGTGCCCGGGCTGGAGGCGCCGGTGACCTGGGCGTTGAGAGTGGAGGTGTAGAGCGTGGGCGGGACCTCCGCGCCGCCCGGGACGGTGTAGATCGCCGGGTTGATGGTGAACTGGAAGTAGGCGCGCTGGCGGCCCTCGCTACCGCAGTCCTGGCTCGGGTCCGAGCTGTGGTAACCGCAGTAGCCGGTCGCCAGGTTGGACTTGAGGTTGAAGTTCTTCGCGTCCTTGTGGTTCTCCTGGACCTCGACCGAGCTCTGGACGGCGTTGGTGACGGCGATCAGGGTCGGGTCCAGGTACCACGGGCCGGTGCCGGAGCCGAGGGCCGCCGGGTCCGGGGTCAGCTCGATGGCCTCGCTGGTGGCTTTGGTGCCGATCGGAGCGACCTTCGCGCCGTCCCCCGGCGCCTCGGCCGTCGACGGCGCACCCTGCGTGCCGGCGTCCTCGGCGGCCGGAGCGGCGACCGCCTTGCCCGCCTTGGGCGGGGTGGTGGCGGCGGGCTTCGAGGAGTCCCACTGCATCGGCGCGGGAGCCTGGAAGCGCACCTTCCCGCCCTTGTCGTCCTTGACGCTGATGGCGCCCTTGTCATCGGCGGCGACGGTGAGCCCGTTCGCCGCGACGGGGAAGCGCAGGGTCTTCAGCGCCGGGTTGGCCGCCGCCTCGGGCGTCCGCACGACGATCACGTCGCGCCAGCCGCCGACCGTCAGCGCGGTCAGCTGCAGGTCCACGCCGGGCAGCACGTCCGTGTACGTGGCGGTGGCGCCGTTGAGCGTCGGCTTCGGCAGCGCGAACGGGGCACTGACGGCCAGCTTCTTGCCGTCCTCGGTGGTGACGGTGGCCATCGGGCCGGTGCCACCGCCGGAGAACGACACGTCGGTGCCGACCACCGCGGGGGTGACCGTGCCGTTCGGGCCGGCCTTCAGGGTCGGGTCGAGGTCGGCCCACTTACCGTCGCGCTTGGTGCGTACCGGCTGGGCGTTGTCGGTGGTGCTCAGGGTCCCGTTCGGGTTGGCGACGGTCTTCGAGGCCGCGTCGGTCATCGCGTCGACGACGACCGGCTTGCCCGACGACTTCGCCTTGGTGATCGCGTCCACCATCGCCTGCTGCTGCTCCGTGAGCTTCGGGGCGGGCTTGGACGGGGTGAGCGGCGGCAACGGGAACGTGGGGCCGTGTGACGAGCTTGACGGTGAATCCGCCGCGACCGCGGCGGGCGCGGACAGCAGCGCGAGGCCGAGTGCGCCGGTGACGCCTAACGAAGTTAGCCGGATCACTCGTTTGCGTACCGATCGCACCGATCGTGACGGTTTCGCTGATTGAGACGCAATTGGCTTATGGGACATGTCAGTTGACTCTTCCCTCCCTATCGCCGTGCCGCGGTCGACACGACGTTCGGAGGGGAACGATGCGGCCCCCACAGGGAATTGGTCAAACCGGCAGCCGCCTTACCGGGACATGTCCGGAATGGTTCCCGCGCGACCGGTCAAGTCTTTGCAAAGAGCGACGGCCGGCCTCGAAACCTCCTGTCGAACAAGTTCCGAACCTGCCTATCGTCTGCCTCAACATCGGCGCACCTGCGCCTATCTGATGTTCAGTCACTTTCATGTCTCTTCGCGGGGAGGATCAGCCGTGGGGGTTTGGCGTGCTCGGAATCGGACTTCGGGAGCGGGAGGCGGAGGGGGTTCGGGCGGGAGACGATCGCGGCCGGTGCTGTACACGGTCGTCCTCGCACTGGCGGTGTCCGGGTTGGCGGCGCCTCCGGCGGCGGCGTGGACGTTCCCCGCCCCGGAGGGGGAGGTCTGGACCCCCCCGAACACCCCGCTGGGGGCGGCGGCCACGCCTGTCCAGGGGCATGACGCCCAGCCCCCGGGCGCCAAGTCGGCTCCGAAGCCCGCCGCTTGGAAGCCGGAGACGGCACCACCGGTGGTCGCCGGCACGGCTACGGTCGTCGTCGGCGTCGACGGTGCGGGGGCGGAGGCGGCGCGCAAGACGACTGGCGGCGCGGCGCCTGCCTCCGACGGCCAGACCGGCACGAAGGCCGGGAATCTGGCGGTTCGGGTCGCGCCAGGGAACGCGCAGACCGAGGCGGCGCACTCCGTGACCGTTCAGGTGACGGACCCGGGCAAGGGTAAGGCCGCAGGCGTCGGCGGGCCGCTGGTCGCGCTGACCGACGCGGAGGCGCAGCCCCCCGGCGGCCCCGGCCGCGGGGCCCGCGTCACCCTGGACCTGAAGGCGCTGCAGGCCGGCGGTTGGTCGGAGCGCGCAGGGCTGGTCGCACTGCCCGCCTGTGCGCTGACCACGCCGGACAAGCCCGAGTGCCGCACCCAGACCCCGGTCGCTGCCACCAGCGACGGCTCCGGCACGATCACCGCGCAGGTGACCCTGCCGGCGAAGCGGGCCGCCGGAGCGCAGAACCAGACGCAGGCGCAGGACGGCAACGGCGCCGTGAAGGCGTCGTTCACCACCACCGCGACCCCGGCGTCGGTCTCCGACAGCTCTGGCGGCGGCTCGGTGGTCCTGGCTACGACCCCCTCGCCGTCCGGTCCGCTGGGCAACTACACCGCGACCTCGCTGTCCCCCTCGGCGGCCTGGGCCGGCGGCTCCAACGCGGGCAGCTTCAGCTACAACTACCCGATCCAGGTGCCGCCGGCACTCGGTGGTGCGGCTCCGTCCGTCGCGCTGAGCTACAACTCGGCGGACGTGGACGGCAAGACCTCCGCCTCCAACGCCCAGCCCTCATGGGTCGGTGACGGTTGGGGCTACGAGCCCGGCTTCATCGAGCGCAGCTACCGCAGCTGCGACAAGGACGGGATCACCGGCTCCGGCGACCAGTGCTGGGGCGGCCAGAACGCCACCCTCGCCTTCGGCGGCCACTCCGGCCCGATCGTGCGCGACGACGCCACCGGCGTCTGGCACCTCGCCAATGACGACGGCACGAAGGTCGAGCAGTTGACCGGCTCGCCCAAGGGGAGCGGTGACGTCGACTACAACGGCCGCGAGTACTGGCGGATCACCACGCCGGACGGCGTCCAGTACTACTTCGGCGCCAACCACCTTCCGGGTGGCGACGGCACCGACCCGGCCGCCAACTCCGTGCTGACCGTGCCGGTGTACTCGCCCAACAGCGGGGACTCGTGCTACGACGCCGGCAAGGGCAACGGCTCCTGGTGCCAGATGGCGTGGCGCTGGCAGCTCGACTACGTGGTCGACCCGCACAACAACCTGACCACCTACAAGTACGCCACCGAGGGCAACAAGTACCAGCGCGGCCGGATCCAGGGCGGCAGCGCCGGCACCCTCACCGACTACCAGCGGGCCGGCTACCTCCAGGAGATCGACTACGGCCAGCGGCTGAGTGACCAGCTGGCGGCCAAGGGCGCCGGCACCCCGGCCGCGAAGGTCGTCTTCAACACCGCCGAGCGCTGCCTGGCGAGCGGCACGATCACCTGCTCGGAGGACCAGCGCACCACCGCCAACGCGGACGCCTGGCCGGACACGCCGATCGACCAGATCTGCACCGACAACAGCTGCGTCAACGGCGCGCCGACGTTCTTCACCACCAAGCGCCTGACCTCGATCAGCACCCAGATCCAGGTCAACGGCGCGCCGCGTACCGTCGACACCTACAACCTCACCCAGGAGCTCGCCGACCCGGGCGACAGCACCAAGCACCTGCTCCAGCTCGACTCGGTCCAGCGGGTGCCGAGCAACGGCCAGTCGCCGATTTCGGACCTGCCCGCGGTGCAGTTCCAGTACAAGATGCGCGCCAACCGCGTCGACGGCCTCGTCCCGGCCTCGCCGCAGTTCATGCGCCCGCGCATCCAGAGCATCACCACCGAGACCGGCGAGCGCATCGACGTCGTCTACACCGACCCCGAGTGCTCCCGGGCCAACAATCACATGCCGGCCTCCGAGGACACCAACTCCATGGCCTGCATCCCCGTCCACTGGTACCTGCCCGGCCAGTCCGCCAAGGACCCGGTCAGCGACTGGTTCGACAAGCCACTGGTCAAGACCGTCATCGAACAGGACCTGGTCAGCACCCCGGCCGTCGCCCGCAACACCGAGTACACGTACGGCGGCGGCGCCGCCTGGCACCGCAACGACGCCGAGTTCGTCGACCCCAAGGTCCGCACCTGGGACCAGTTCCGCGGCTACCAGACGGTGACCACCACCACCGGCAGCGCCAACCAGGGCGAGGCCCCCAAGACCCAGACACGGACCACCTACCTGCGCGGCATGGTCGGCGACCACCTCGCCGACGGCACCACCCTGCGCACCGTCCCGGACGTGGCGAACCCCCTCGGTGGCACGGTTCCCGACAGCGCCCAGCTGGCCGGCCGGGTCGTGGCCACCGAGACCTTCGACCAGGCCGGCGGCAACGTCACCGCGATATCCGGCGCCACCTACAACGGGCAGCAGAGTTCCGCGACCCACGTCCAGAGCGCGGGCGCGCCGAAGATCTTCGCCTGGCCGCCGGACTCGCAGACCACGGCGATCGCCAAGTCCAAGCTCGCGGACAACAGTTGGCGCACGACCACGACGGTGACGACCACCGAGCCGGCCAACGGCAACCGCGTCATCAAGGTCGACGACCAGGGCGACGGCACCGCCGCCACCCCCGAGACCTGCACCACCATCACCTACGCGACCAGCGACAATCCCATGCTGTTGAGCCTGGCAGCCGAGAAGACCGTCTTCCAGGGCTCCTGCGGCGGAACCGCCACCGCAGCCAACACCCTCTCGGCCACCCGGACGCTCTACGACGGCAGGCCGTCCAAGCAGGCCGGCACCACCGGTGACCCGACCAGCTCCCAGGCCCTCGACCAGTTCGACGCCTCCGGCAACCCCGTCTACGCCCAGACCGGCAGCGGCACCTTCGACGCCTACGGGCGCTCGCTCACCACCGCGACCACCGACGGCTCGACCTACGACCGGGGCGGCTCCCAGCTGAGCACCCCTTCGGTCACGCCCGCCGTCACCACCACCACGCTGAACCCGGCCTCGGGCCAGCTGCCGACCGAGGTCCGCACCACCGGCCCGCTGGGCTCCGGCTGGACCAGCGTCTCCACCCACGACCCGGCCCGTGGCTCGCCGCTGACCAGCACCGACGTCAACGGCCGCGTCACCACCGCCCAGTACGACCCGCTCGGCCGCATCACCGCGGTCTGGGCGCCCGACCGGCCCACCACCGACCTGCCGAGCAAGCGGTACACCTACGGCCTGTACGGCGCCAAGGCGCCGTCCACCGTGAAGACCGAGTCGCTCAACGACGACGCCTCCACCTTCTCGGCAAGCATCGCGATCTACGACGGCCTCGGCCGCCCCCGCCAGATCCAGAGCACCAGCGCAGCCAAGCCCACCGGGCGGCTGATCACCGACACCGTGTACGACACGCACGGCTGGGTGATCAAAACCTCCGCCCCGTACTACGAGCAGACCTCCTTCCCCACCGAGGCGATCTTCGTCCCGACGGCCGACGGGCAGGTCCCCGGCCAGACCTGGAACACCTACGACGGCAACGGGCGCGTCGTTCGCGCGGAGTTCCGCTCCAACGGCAACCTCCAGTGGGCCAGCACCACCGCCTACCCCGGCGCCGACCGCGTCGACACCACCCCGCCCAACGGCGGCACCGCGACCTCGACCGTCACCGACGCCCGCGGCCGCACCACCGCCACCTGGCGGTACAGGACGCCCAGCCCGACCGGCAACCCGGCCGACGCGGACGTCACCGGCTACGCATTCACCCCCGGTGGCCTGACCGCGTCCCGGACCGACAGCAGCGGCAACACCTGGACCTACGGCTACGACCTGCGCGGCCGCCAGACCTCGATGTCCGACCCGGACACCGGCACCACCAAGACGTTCTACGACGCCCAGGGGCGCATCGACCACACCGTCGATGCCGGAAACAGCACCATCGCCTACACATACGACCTGCTCAATCGCAGGACCGGCAGCTACAGCGGCAGCGTCACGCCCGCCAACCAACTGGCCTCCTGGACGTACGACACGCTCGCCAAGGGCCAGCCCACCTCGTCCACCCGGTACGTGGACGGGGCGAACGGCGCCGCCTACACCAAGGCCGTCACCGGCTACGACACCGCCTACCGCCCGCAGGGCAGCTCCATCACCATCCCGTCCGCGGAGGGAGCGCTCGCCGGCACCTACACCACGGGCTTCACCTACAGCGGGGTGCTCGGCGTCCTCAAGGGGACGGACATCCCGGCCTCCGGCGGCCTGCCGGCCGAATCGGTCAGCTACGGCCACACCATCACGGGCCTCCTGACCTCGGCCGCCAGCCTCAACAAGGCCGTCGTCGCCCAGGTCGCCTACGACGCCTTGGCCCGCCCGGTCCGCACGACCGTCGGCCCGTACGGCACCCAGGTCGTCGCCACCCAGCAGTACGACTGGGCGACCGGACGGCTCATCAACAACTTCGTCGACCGGCAGAGCGGCACCGTCTCCGCCGACCAGACCAGCTACACCTACACCCAGGCCGGCCAGCTCACCTCAGCGACGGACATCCAGGACGCGGCGGCGACCGACACCCAGTGCTTCACCTACGACTACCTGAGCCGCCTCACCGGCGCGTGGACGGACACCGGCGGCACGCAGACCACCGCCGACTGGACCGACTCCTCCGGCACCACGCACGGCACCGGCAGCTCCACCACCGTCCCCGGCGTCGGCACCTGCAACAACGCCACCGGCCCGGCGACGGTCAGCCCCGGCGGACGCACCATCGGCGGCCCAGCCCCCTACTGGAACACCTACAGCTACGACGCCACCGGAAACCGGACCGGCCTCGTCCAGCACGACATCACCGGCAACAGCCTCAACGACACCACCACCACCCAGACCTTCGGAGCCGCCAAGACCACCAACACCCCCACCACCACCGCCGACGGCGGCACCGGCGGACCCCACGCCCTGCTCACCTCCACCACCACCGGCCCGGCCGGCACCAAGGCCGTCAGCTACCAGTACGACGCCAAGGGCAACACCACCGCCATCACCGACACCGGCGGCACCACCACCCTGACCTGGAACGGCGAGGACAAGCTCGACTCCCTCACCAAGACCGGCCAGGCCGGACCCACCCGCTACCTCTACGACGCCGACGGCAACCAGCTCATCCGCCGCAACCCCGGCAAGACCACGCTCAACCTGCCCACCGACGAACTCACCCTCGACACGGCCAGCGGCACCACGAGCAACGTCCGCTCCCTCGCCGCCCCCGGCGGCCTGACCTACACCCGCGTCACCGCGCCCATCGGCGGCGGCACCGTCCTGATCCAGGCGGCCGACCCGCACGGTACCAACGGTGTCCAGATCGGCACCGACCCGGCGATGACCGTCACCCGCCGACCCACCGACCCGTTCGGGAACCCGCGAGGCACCCAGCCCGCGGCAGGCCAATGGGCCGGCACCAAGGGCTTCATCGGCGGCAGCAAGGACGACACCACCGGCCTCACCAACCTCGGCGCCCGCGAGTACGACCCGACCACCGGCCGTTTCGTCAGCCCCGACCCGATCCTCGACCAGGCCGATCCCCAGCAGTGGAACGGCTACGCCTACAGCGACAACAACCCCGTCAACCTCGCCGACCCCAGCGGCCTGCACCCAGAAGGCACTTGTGGCGGCTTCGGCCCCTGCCAGACCCCGGATGGCCGGAACGTCCAGGAGACCTGGACCTCGAACCACGGCGTCTGGACCGACACCATCCGCAAATCGCGCCCGTCCTACCGGCCTCCGGCACGGAACTCGGGCATCGGCATCCCTTCCCTCAAGAAGTGGTGGCCCGAGCCCGAGCAGACGGACGACCCCTGCCCGGCGGGTAAGAAGGTCTGCGACATATCCAACTCGCTCGCCGAAACCGTTCAGGTCTGCGCGGAGGTCGGGTGCGGGGTCTACAGCGTGACGAACTACCCCCACAACAACGACAGCTCTCACGACATCCTCCGTGCGTGGCTGCTCAACGCCTGGGACAACCCCGACGTGGTGAACTTCGGCGCGGGCGACCCGCTGCTGATGGACCTCACCAAGACGGACGAGGTCCACGACCTCACGTCGAAGCTACTCACGAAATACAAGAAGGAGGGAGACAAGGCGATCGGCAAGGATCTCACGACCCCGTACGAGGACGTGGGGCCGGTCGACAACTTCGTCGGACACATGGTCGGAATCGGCTCCGACGTTCTCGGCACGCTGACCAACGGGCACGTCGGCTCCCCTGAGGCCAAGGCCGTCCTCGGATCGTTCGTCGTGCATGGCACGATTGACAGCGTCGAGTCGGCGCGGAACGGATACCGCATCGTGAACATGCACCTCAGGGTGGACAACGACTGGAACTGGAACTCGGCGACCAAGGTCCTCCCCCCTGACTGGTACCCGACCATCCCGACTCCCAGTGGCCTCGGATGGAATCCCGGAAAGCCGATAACCGGCCACTTCGAGTGGGGATACCGGACCATCCTCTCCCCGACCGGAGACTGATCCCCTCCCGACAGGACGGACCTCGGCCGTCGAGCCTCCTCGGCAGCCGAGGCCCGTCCGTCGGCGGAGACATATCCGCCGGTTGACTGCGGCCGTCCCGGTCGAATCACCATGTGGCCGTCGACCACCAAGGCGCGCCGCCGGACGTCCCCCTGGTCGGCGGGTCCAGGGATACGACCACGACAAGCCCGCCGCCTGCTGTGGAGCAAGGCATCGGACCGCTCATCGCCCGCCGCGGCGTCGCCCGCGACCCAGGCCTCGGCCACACCCGCTGATGACTGAAAGGACCTTCGCCTTGCTCCATCACTTCAAGCACATCCGCATCAGCTACGAGCGCCGGGCCGATTAATTGAACGCGTTCAGGAGATGTGGCAGGCTGGCTCCGAACTCGCACTGGGTGGTCGCTGCGGCCTACAGCCTGTCGGGCGCATGCAGCGACACTCTCGAACGACGGGGTGGGGCATGGATTTAACGCACAAAGGCCCGGCCGAAGCCAGCCGTGGGGGGAAGCCGGCACCGCGGCCAGGCGACAGGGCACGCCACCCGGCCCGCAGGCTCACCAGGTCCCTCGGGCGGGTGGCAACAGTTCTCGGATGCCTGACTCTCGCGGTCACCTCGTGCGCCAACGCCGGCGGCGACAGAACCGTGATCAAGCAGGCCGAGCTGGTTGGAGACTGGAGCAATACAGCTGGCGCCAAAGTGCACGTGTCGGCCGACCACAGCTTGACAGCAAGTGGGATCAACCATGCGGTGCCCGGCTACAAGTGCTCTACGAGCATGACGGCCGGCGAGTGGCAGTTCTGGGTGCAGGACGGCCCGCACAGCCTCACGACTTCGGACTCGGCAACCGAAGGCAAGGCATTCTCCGTGACAGCGAACACCGGAGACTCGCCCAGTAAGTGCGACCTGGTAGCCAAGGTCCAGCATGATGACCGGGGCTTCAACATCTGTCTCGTCCATGACCCTGACGAGACTTGCACCGCTGAACAGCTTCTCCGCAAGGACCCTGCGCAAGCCCAGTGAGTGGTGCCGACGCCAGCCGCCGGGCGGCTCGTTCCCCAACGGGGCGCCGCCGGCGGCCGGTTTCCCACTCGACAACGACTTACCCACCGCGCGTCAGTTCCTCCAGCGTCGCGCTGGTGGCTTCCGGGTCAGTGAGCATGACCCCGACCCGCGAGGACAGATCCCGCAAGCGGCGCTGCAGGGTCCGAACTGGCACTGGACGGTCGCTGCGGACTACGTGCGGCGACCCTCTCAACCGATGGGGTGGGACATGGATTCAGCGCGCAAGGACCCGGCCGAACCTGGCTGCGGCGGGCAGTCGTCACTGCGGCCACGCGACAGGGTGCGCCGCCCGACTTACCGACTCAACAGGTCTTTCGGGCGGGTGGCAGCGATTCTCGGGTGCCTGGTTCTCGCGTGCGCATCGTGCGCCGACGCCGGCGGCGACACGGCCGTGATCAAACAGGTCGATCTGGTCGGGGACTGGGCCAATGCGGCCGGCGCCAAAGTGCACCTGTCGGCCGATCACAGCTTGACAGCCAGTGGGATCAACCATGCAGTGCCCGACTACAAGTGCTCTACGAGTATGACAGGCGGTAGGTGGCGGTTCTGGGTGCAGAACGGCTCGTCTCACAGCTTCAAAGCCTCGGACTCGGCGACCGAAGGCAATTCGTTCAGAGTGTCGGCGAACACCGGCGAACCGACCAGCCGGTGCGACCTCGAAGCCGCGGTCCAGCGTGAGGACCGAGGTTTCAACATCTGCCTCACCCTGGACGATGACCAGACCTGCGCTGCTGAAGAGCTCATCCGCAAGGACCCGGCAAAATCCCGGTGAGCGGCACTGACGAAACCCTCGATCCGAGATCACCTCTCGGTGGTTCTTGCGCCCATTCGAAAGTATCGGTAAGCCCTCGGCTGATCTTCGGCCGATGGCTCTAGGCCCCGGCCCCACCCCGCCCCGCCCCGCACCTCACCGCACCGCACCGTCCTCCCGCTGCCCCTCCCGCGGTAGACGACCGCCCGACCCCGAGGAGCCCGGAAGGCGTGTACGCCTTCCGGGCTCCTCGTTGCACGTCAACTCGCGGACCCTACATGCAGCTAGACCACCAGGCAGCTCGGCCCGAGCAGCTGCTTCAGGTCGCCGAACAGCGCCGGGTCCGACTTCACCCGGTGTCGGTCCAGCCGCAGCACCGTCGTCTTGTTGCGGCTCTCCAGCCGCACCCGCACCTCGGTGGTGCCCCGGTGGCTGCCGAGCACCTCGCCGAGCCGGGCCACCAACGGCGGGGTGACCTTCCCGCTCGGGATGTTGATGGTGATCGGCGCCTCTGCGTGGGCGTTCGACAGGTCGGGGACGGAGAGCTCCATGCCCATCAGCCGCGGCACGTCCTCCCGCTTGTCCAGCTTGCCGCGGACGAACACCACGGCGTCCTCGACCAGTTGGGAGGAGACCAGCTGGTAGCTCGCCGGGAAGAACATGCAGTCGATCGAGCCCGCCAGGTCCTCGACGGTGGCGATCGCCCAGGCGTTGCCCTGCTTGGTCATCTTCCGCTGGAGGCCCGAGATGATGCCGCCGATGGTGATGATCGTCCCGTCCGGCCGCTCCGCGAGGTCCGCGACCGCGCAGTCCGCCTTGTCGGCGAGCACGTGCTCGATGCCGTGCAGCGGGTGCGAGGAGACGTACAGGCCGAGCATCTCCCGCTCCTGGGTGAGCAGGAAGGACTTCTCCCACTCCTCCTCGGAGAACACGACGTCCAGCCCGAAGCTCGGCTCGTCCGAGGCCGTGTCGCCGCCGAAGAGGTCGAACTGTCCCTCGGCCTCCTTGCGCTTCACGCCGACCACGTTGTCGATCATCGGCTCGAACTGGGCGCTCAGGCCCTTGCGGGTGTGCCCGAGCGAGTCGAAGGCACCCGCCTTGATCAGCGATTCGACGGTCCGCTTGTTGCAGACCACCGACTCCACCTTGTCCAGGAAGTCGGGGAAGGAGCTGAACTTCCCCTTGGTCTTCCTGGTCCGGATCATCGAGTCGACCACCGGCCCACCGACGTTGCGGATGGCGGTGAGGCCGAAGCGGACGGTGTCGTCACCGTGCGGGGTGAAGTCCGAGTCCGACTCGTTGACGTCCGGCGGCAGGACGTTGATGCCCATCTTGCGGCACTCGTTGAGGTAGACCGCCGACTTGTCCTTGTCGTCCTTGACGGAGGTGAGCAGGCCGGACATGTACTCGGCCGGGTAGTTGGCCTTGAGGTAGGCCGTCCAGTACGAGACCAGCCCGTACCCGGCGGTGTGCGCTTTGTTGAACGCGTAGCCGGAGAAGGGGACGAGGACGTCCCACACCGCCTGGATGGCCGCGTCGGAGTAGCCGCGCTCGCGGCAGCCCTTCTGGAAGGGGACGAACTCCGCCTCCAGGATCTCCTTCTTCTTCTTGCCCATGGCCCGGCGCAGCAGGTCGGCCTGGCCGAGCGAGTAGCCGGCGAGGATCTGTGCGGCCTTCTGGACCTGCTCCTGGTAGACGATCAGGCCGTACGTCGGCCGGAGCACCTCCTCCAGGGGCTTCTCCAGCTCCGGGTGGATCGGGGTGATCTCCTGCTGCCCGTTCTTGCGCAGCGCGTAGTTGGTGTGGGAGTTGACGCCCATCGGGCCGGGGCGGTACAGCGCCAGCACGGCCGAAATGTCTTCGAAGTTGTCGGGCTTCATCAGGCGCAGCAGCGAGCGCATCGGCCCGCCGTCGAGCTGGAAGACGCCGAGCGTGTCGCCGCGGGCGAGGAGTTCGTAGGTCGGCTTGTCGTCGAGCGGCAGCTTGAGCAGCTCGATCTTCTCGCCCTTGTTCTTCTCGATCGCCTTGACGGCGTCGTCCATGATCGTCAGGTTGCGCAGGCCGAGGAAGTCCATCTTGAGAAGGCCGAGGCCCTCACAGGTCGGGTAGTCGAACTGCGTGATGGTGACGCCGTCGGTGTGCCGGGTCCACACCGGGATGTGGTCGGTCAGCGGCTCGGCGGACATGATGACGCCGGCCGCGTGCACGCCGGGC
Organism: Kitasatospora sp. NPDC048296; assembly: GCF_043201815.1. Classification (NCBI taxonomy): domain Bacteria; kingdom Bacillati; phylum Actinomycetota; class Actinomycetes; order Kitasatosporales; family Streptomycetaceae; genus Kitasatospora; species Kitasatospora sp. NPDC048296. Next base: position 118,428 of record NZ_JBICZB010000006.1, on the reverse strand, counting down.
TGGCGGATCAGGCCCTCGATGCCGCGCGCGGTGTCGATGACCTTCTTCACGTCCGGGTCGGTCTCGTACAGCCCGCGGATCTCGCCCGCCTCGCCGTAGCGCGGGTGGGAGTTGTCGGTGATGCCGGACAGCGGGATGCCCTTGCCCATGACGTCCGGCGGCATCGCCTTGGTGATCCGGTCGCCCATCGCGTACGGGTAGCCGAGGACTCGGGAGGAGTCCTTGATGGCGGCCTTCGCCTTGATGGTGCCGTACGTGACGATCATGGCGACCTTGTCGGATCCCCACTTCTCCGTCACGTAGCGGATCACGTCACCGCGCCGGCGCTCGTCGAAGTCGATGTCGACATCGGGCATGGAGATGCGCTCGGGGTTGAGGAAGCGCTCGAAGATCAGGCCGTGCGGGATGGGGTCGAGGTCGGTGATGCCCATCGCGTACGCGACCAGCGAACCGGCCGCCGAACCACGGCCGGGGCCCACCGCGATGCCCTGGCTCTTGGCCCACATGATGAAGTCGGCGACCACGAGGAAGTACGCCGGGAACCCCATCTGGATGATGGTGTCCATCTCGTACTCGGCGAGCTTCTTGTGCTCCTCGTCGTACCCGCCCGGGAAGCGCCAGTCCATGCCCTCCCAGACCTTGGACTTGAAGAAGTCCGCCTCGGACTCGAAGCCCTCCGGGATCGGGAAGCGGGGCATCAGGTTCTTGAACTTGAACATGCCCTCGGTGTCGACCCGGGAGGCGACCAGCAGCTGGCTGTTGCGGCAGCCCTCCTGCCAGGCGTCCGAGGAGTCCAGCGCGTACATCTCGGCGGCGGACTTGATGTAGTAGCCGGTGCCGTCGAAGCGGAAGCGGTCCGGGTCGGAGAGGTTCTTGCCGGTCTGGACGCAGAGGAGCAGGTCGTGGGCGCCGGCGTCGGCCTCGGTGGTGTAGTGCGAGTCGTTGGTGACGACCGGGGGGATGTTCAGCTTCTTGCTGATCTCCAGCAGCCCGTCGCGGACCCGCTTCTCGATGTCGAGGCCGTGGTCCATCAGCTCCAGGAAGTAGTTCTCCTTGCCGAAGATGTCCTGGTAGTCGGCGGCGGACTTGACGGCCTCGTCGAACTGGCCGAGCCGCAGGCGGGTCTGCACCTCGCCGGACGGGCAGCCGGTGGTCGCCATCAGGCCGCCGGACAGCTCGGAGATCAGCTCCTTGTCCATCCGGGGCCACTTCACCAGCCAGCCCTCGGCGTAGGAGCGCGAGGTCAGCTTGAAGAGGTTGTGCAGGCCCTCCTTGTTCCGGGCCCAGATGGTCTTGTGGGTGTACGCGCCGGACGCGGAGACGTCGTCCCGCTTCTGGTGCGGCTGGCCCCACAGGATGCGCTTGGTGTTCGAGCGGGACTCCGGGGCGACGTACGCCTCGATGCCGATGACGGGAACGATCCCCGCGTCGGTGGCCTGCCGGTGGAACTCGGCGGCGCCGTACATGTTGCCGTGGTCGGTCATCGCGACGTGGGTCTGGCCCAGCCGCTCGACCTCCTTGAACATCTGCTTCAGCCGGGCGGCACCGTCCAGCATCGAGTACTCGGTGTGGACGTGCAGATGCGCGAACGGCTGGTCGCTCAAGGCGGGGCCTCCGGAGGCTCTGGTGCTGGTCTGGTGGGCCGGCGAACGTGCAGGTCACAGGTGTTACCCCTGGAAATGGATGTGGTCCGAACCGCCTCGCGGGGTCCGGACCATCACTCACACGTTCACGCGTCTACTCTAGCCCGCCGCGCCCCGTTCCCCCGCCCGGGAGGAGGGCCGTCAGGTCGGCCCGGCGAGTCGCCTGGCGGCGGCGTTCCTGACCTCGGGCTCCTCCATCGGGTCGTCCCGGAGCTCGGCCAGGCGCTCCCGGACGTGGGGGCGGTCGGGGGCCCGCTCGATCCCGAGGAGGCGGGCGTCCTCCTGGCAGTCCCAGAGCGATTCGGTGTGTGCCAGGTCGAGGCCGAGCATGTCCGGGCCGGTCGGGTCGATCGCGGCCAGGGCTTCGAGGTAGGCGGGGCGCTCGAACGAGTGCGGGGTGCGCAGCCAGTAGCGGGTCAGGATCGGGACGGCTTCGGCGGCCTGCGCGCCGAAGCGGGCGAGGCCGCGGGCCATCCGCTCCGGGCCGCACCAGACGCCGTCCGCCCAGTCCTGCTTCAGCTCGGCGAGGAGGGCGGGGACGTCCTGGGCTTCGCCGTGCTCGGCCAGGACAGTCAGGCCCTGCCACGCCAGCCAGCGGGTGCCGGAGGCGGCCCACTCGCGGGCGGCGGGCATGGCGAGAGCACCGAGCTTGCCGATGTTGCCGATCAGCAGGACCAGCGGGCGCTCGCCGTCCGCCGTGGTGAGGGAGGGGACGAGCGGGACGAGGCCGGGGTCGGGGTCGCGGCGGCGCAGGACCCGCAGGGCCTCGGTCCTGTCGTCCTCCGGGGCGTCCGGGTCGGCCAGCAGGGCGAGCAGCTTCGGGGTCTCCAACTCGGCCAGGGGGTTGGGCTCTTGCGGCGTCTTTCGGACGTCCGACCAGGGTTCCGGCTCGCGGACGTGCAGCCGCACGGCCTCCTGGGCCTCCTCGGATCCGCCGCGTGCCAGTAGGCGCAGGATCTCGGCGGCCCGGTCGTGGTCGTACTCGTCGCCGGTGCTCAGCACCTCGACCACCGGGTCGAGCGGCAGCTCCAGGTCACGGAGCAGCCGGGCGAGGTAGAGCGAGCGCTCGTCGACGAGGCTGTCCCAGCTCCAGTCGCGGCGGACGCAGGCGTAGACCAGGTCGGCCGCTTCGGCGGGCTTCCGGGCCGCTCGGATGGCACCCGCTCCCCGACCGCGTTGGAGGAGGCCGAGGAGGGTCTTCGGCGGTGCGTAGCGGTCTTCGTCCTCGGTCTCCTCGGGCATGCGGCTCATCGTGCCGCAGGTACCGGCGGCGCGGCTGGTGATTTTTTCCGTCCGGGACCGCCCGCGACCGCCTGAGGCAGCCGCTCAGACCCGGACGGCTCCGGTGGCGGACGGCGGGGAGCAGGCCGGGGTGGTGGCGCAGACGGTCAACTGCTGCGAGGCCCCGTCGCGCAGGACCTGCACGCTCCACAGCACCTCGTTCGGCTGGCCACAGATCGTGCAGTATCGTCTGCGCGCTGCGCTGGCGGGCGCCGCGTCGGCGGGCTGCGCGTCGGCAGGCTGCGCGTCGGCGGGCGCCACGTCGGCAGGCTGCGCGTACGGGTTGACCGGCGGCGCGGAGGACCACGGCCGGGACAGCGGCGGCACCGGCTGGGGCACGGGCGCGGGCGCGGGTACGGCTGGCGCCGGGTAGTCGGCGGGCGGAGGTCCGAACCCGGTGGCGGGCGGCTCCGCGGGCGGGGGCGGAGGCACCGGGGGCGCGGGCGGCGGCGCAGGTGAGGGCGGAGGCACCGGGGGCGCGGGCGGCGGCGCAGGTGGGGGCGGCACCGGGGCCGCGGGTGGGGACGGAGGCATCGGGGGTGCCGCGGGCGGGGGCGGTAGCGGAGGCATCGGCGGCGCCGGCGGCGTGTCGTCCCAGATGCGCGCACCGCGCACCAGAGCCCGGAAGTCGTGCCGGCACTTGCCGCAGGTGGTGAGCACGGCCTCTTCGCGCTGGTCGCCGCACCCGGGGCAGAAGGTCACCGGGCGCTCGTACGCCTCGGTGCTCTCGCAGCGCGCGCAGATGAAGTCGGGCTCCAGCTTGGCCTGGCGGAACACTGTGCTGAAGACCTGGAAGGGATTGGGGTCGTTGCGCCCGGCGGTCACACCGAGCACGGCCACCAGCATCTTGATGCGGCGGTTCCTCGTCTGCAGCCGCTTCAGGTCCAGGTTGACGACCTTGGCGTGCTTGCAGTCCCGGCAGACGCAGAGCGTGCGCACCGGCAGCTGGGAGCGGATCGCCGCCTGCTGGTGCAGGAACTGGAAGGTGAGCTTGTGCTCGGTCGGGACCTCGACGGTCTCGACCTCGTAGGCGCCCCGGGAGAGCCTGGTCTCGATCAGCGCGGCGAGGTCGAACACCTTCGCCCGGAGCGTGTCCGGCAGCGAGGGCGCCTGGCCCGCGGGCACCCGCTCGGAGCCGATCAGCGCGGCGATCGCCAGCATCGCGCCGACCGCGGGCATGTCGAGCACCGCCTGGCCCGCGTCCGAGACGAACCGGACGTAGGTGGTGCCCGCCCAGCCCGCCAGGCCGTTGGCCCTCGCCCCGCCCGGGGGACGGCCGGGGATCATCGAGGCGCCCCGTCGACGAGGCGTCGGCCGACTGCGTGGGCCCGGTGGAGCACCGCCACCACGGCGTTGTGGATCTGGTCCGGCGGAGCCGCGATCCGGCGTTCGGCGTCCAGGGTGATCAAGGGCATCGAGGGCACAGCCCTTCCAGTGGCGGCAGGCAGGGAGGATCAGCCCACCCGACGCCGGACGCCGGGTGTCCGGGGAGTGGTCAGAACAGATCCGGGCCGTCGAACGCCGCGTCGCCGTCGTGGCCGTAGTCGTGGCCGTAGTCGTGGGCGTGCGAGAGGCCGCTGTCGTCGGAGGCGTGGTCGCCGCCGTGCGCGGTATGGCCGAGGGAGGCCTCGGACTCGTACGATCCCGCGGCGCTGCAGGTCTCCGCCACGGAGAGGTAGCTCTCGAAGCTGACCTCCGAGACCGCCACCACCTCGACGGCCTCCGCCACGTACACCTCGTTCACCTCGGCCTCGACCGAGACCGCGACGGCCTCGGTCTCGGAGTGGCCGAGCGAGGCACTGCTCTCCGTCACGCCGTAGTCGTCCGCCGCCAGGAATCCGTCCCACTCACGCATGTGCCCCCCAAACGTCGTCGGCATCCGGGTCGGCCTGGCCACCCGGTGCACACTCGGGGATCACAATAGGGCCCAACGCCGCCACGAAACCTCGAAGTTCGCGATTGGTTGATGGACTGTGACGAGGGGGTCGGTCAGCTGGCGAGCCGCGCCTCGGCAGCCTTGCGGATCTCCGGCTTCTCCATCGGATCGTCCCGTAGCTCGGCGACCCGGCTGAGGGCGTACGGACGGTCGGGAGCGTGCTCGACGGCGAGCAGGCGGGCGTTCGCCTCGCAGTCCCAGAGGGATTCCTGATACGCCTCCGGCAGGCCGGCGGCGCCGATCGCGGCGAGCGCGTCCAGGTACAGGGCGCGCTCGGAGGAGTGCGGGGTCTGCAGCCAGAAGCGGCGGAGGAGGGACGTCGCGTCCGCCGCCTCCGGCCCGAACCGGGCCAGCCCGCGGGCGGTGTACATCGGCCCGCACCAGGCCTGCTCCACCCAGTCCCGTTCCAGCTCGGCCAGCAGCACGGGCAGGTCCCCCTTCCCGCCGTGCCTCTCCAGCACGTCGTGCCCGAGCTGCGCCAGCCAGCGCGTGTCGGAGGCGGCCCACTCCCGCGCGGCGGGCATCGCCAGAGCGCCGAGCTTCCAGACCGTCCGACCCAGCGACGTCAGGGCGTACCTGCCGCCCGGCCACCCGAGCGAGGGCACCAGCGGAACCAGGCCCGGCTCCGGCTCACGCTGTGCCAGCCGCATCAGCGCAGCTATCTTCCGGATCTCCGACTCCCCCGGGTCGGCGAGCAGCTCCAGCAGTTCCGCACCGGTCAGCCCCTCCGTCGGCTCCAGCTTCTCGGCCGGAGGCTTCGGCACCTGCCCCTTCAGGCCCCAGAGCATCCAGGGGAACTCCCACGGCGCCGGGTCCTCCACGCCCTCCCGCAGGCGTGCCGCCGCGATGCCTTCGAGGTCGTCCCACCACTCACGGGGCCAGCGGGCGGCCAGCGACTGCAGGACGTCCACCCAGTGCCCGCCGTCCCGGACGTACGCCCGCAGCGCGTCGCGGGCCTCGGCCGAGCCGCCGAGTGCCAGCAGCTCCAGGACCCGGGTCGCCCGGGCGCAGGTGTCCTCGTCGGCCGCCAGCATGTCGATCACGGGCTGGAGCGGCAGCTCCAGGTCCCGGACCAGCCGGGCGAGATAGCGGTGCCGCTCGTCGGCCTTCCGGTCCCAGCGCCACTCCCAGCGGATGCACCCGTACACCAGCTCGGCGGCCGACGACGGATCCTCCGCCGCCATCGACGCCCCCAGTCCCCGACCGCGCTGCAACAACCCCGGCAGCGTCCCCGCCGGTGCGTACTCGTATCTCCGCTCTGCCACGGGCGCCATCGTGCCGCAGCTGCCGGTGTGCGGCGGGTGATTTTTTCCGGGCCGGGCGTGCGGGGCTCCTATTGCCCGGCCAGTCGCGCCGCGGCGGCTCTTTTGATCTCCGGGTCCTCCATCGGGTCGTCCCGGAGGTAGGCCAGGCGGTCTCTCACTTCGGGCCGATCGGGCGCATGCGCGACGCCGAGCCGACGGGCTTCGGACTGGCAGTCCCAGAGCGACTCGGTGTACGCCTCGGCCATCCCGGCCGCCCCCATCGCCGCCAGCGCCTCCAGGTAGCCATGGCGCTCATAGGAGTGCGGCGTCCACAGCCAGAAGCGGCGCAGCAGGGAGATCGCGTCGGCGGCCTTCGGCCCGAACCGCGCCAGCCCTCGTGCCGTGTACATCGGGCCACACCAGGTGCGATCCATCCAGTCCCGCTCCAGTTCGGCGACGAGGGTCGGGATGTCCTCCTCTTCGCCGTGCGCATGCAGCACGGTGAGGCCCTCGCTGGCCAGCCAGCGGCTGTCGGAGGTGGCCCAGTCCCGGGCGGCCGGCACGGCGAGGGCGCCGAGCCTGTGAACGACAAGGGACAACATCGGCAGCGGGTACTCACCGTCCGCCTCGCCGAGCGAGGGGACGAGCGGGACGAGCCCGGGCTCCGGATCCCGGTCGTAGAGCACGTTCAGCGCGCCGACCTTACGGTTCTCCGGTTCGGCGGGGTCGGCCAGCAGCTCCAGCAGCGCGCTGCTCGCCAACTCGGCCATCGGATCGGGCTGACTCCTCGGGGGGTCCCCCCCAGTCCTCGTCCTCCTCCTCGGCCTCCGGCGGCAAGGCATCCCTGGCTTCCACCGAGCCGGCGGCCGCCAGCAGCTCCAGCACTCCGGTGGCCCGCTCACGGACACCCTCGTCCCCGGCCAACATCTCGATCACCGGCCCGAGCGGCAACTCCAGGTCACGGATCAGCCGGGCGAGATAGACGTCCCGGTCGTCGAGTGTCGAATCCCAGCGCCACTCCCAGCGAATGCACCCGTAGATCAGGTCGGCAGCCGAGGCGGGATCCTCCGCCGCCATCAGCGCGCCGAGCCCCCGACCGCGCTGCAACAACCCCGGCAGCGTCCCCGCCGGTGCGTACTCGTATCTCCGCTCTGCCACGGGCCCCATCGTGCCGCAGCCCCCGGCGCGCGGGGGCGGCGGGGGCTGGCGGGGGTCAGGCGTCCTCGTCCGGCGGGGTCGCGCGGAGGGCGGTGATCACGCCCAGGGCGACGGTCGCGAACGCGAGGGCCAGGAGGGCGGCGAAGGCCGCCCCGATCAGGAATCGCACGGGCGGTCCCGCTCGGCGTCGAGGAGCAGGGTGAGGAGGCTGAGGAGCGTCGAGACCGGCGCCGTGTTGAACCGGACGAGCACCCGTCCGTCGAGCGTCTTGTCCGTCGAGGCCGACGGCCAGACCAGGCCGAACTTCTTGCCGCGCTCGTGGAGTTCACCGAGGAGAGCGAGGACCTGCTCGTCCCGGTAGCCCCGGATGCGCGGATCCGTCGGCGTCATCGGCCGACGCCGGCGCTTCACGCGACGGAGTCCAGCTCGAACCAGACGAGCTTGCCCCTCTCCTGGAGGTCCACGCCCCAGCGGTGGGTCAGGCCCTCGACGAGCTGGAGCCCACGGCCGGACTCCGCGAGGAGGCCCGGCATGCACCGCTCCGGCATGATCGGGCTCTCGTCCGCGACGGCCACCCTGAGCGTGCGGTGGATCGCGAGGATCTGGACGACCGGCGCGGGGGTGGCGCCGTGCCGCCAGGCGTTGACGAGGAGTTCGACGAGCGCGAGCTCCGCGTCCGCGATGGAGGAGGGCGGGTACCCGACCCGGCCCATGGCGTCCCGGAGGGACTGCCGGGAGATGGCGATCGAGGGCGTGTTGCAGTGACGCATGGGAAAGCTCCCTAGATGCGATGAAGTGGCGTGACAACAGCCGGAGTTGACGATCCATCGGATCGCTATGACATCGACCATACAGCAGTCGACGTCACATGTGATTCCAATCCGGATGGGTTCACCCTCAAGTGGACCCCGCGCACGGCAGCGCGGCAGACTTGGGGCACATCGGCAAGGAAGGGACCCATGCCGCCACGAATCAACCCGACGCTCCGTCAACGCCGAATCGGTGCTGAGCTTCGGAAGATGCGCGAGGCCGCCGGCCTGTCGACCAACACCCTGAGCAGGGACCTCGGCATCGACAGGACTCAGGTCAGCCAGATAGAGGCGGCCAAGGTCGGCGTGAGCCCGGAGCGGCTCCGTTCCTTCGCCGCTGCCTGCAAGTGCATGAACGAGCCCCTGATCGAAGCCCTGGGGTCCATGGTTCAGGACCGCTCCAAAGGCTGGTGGGAGGAATACCGAGGCACCATCCCGGATGGCTTCCTCGAAGTCGCCGAGCTTGAGAAGAGCGCGGACAGCCTCATGCTGTGGGTCCTCACTCATATGCCCGGCCCCTGTCAGACGATCAGCTATGCATCGTCGATGTTCGGACGCTCGATCCCTCCGATTCCTCGGCACGAGCTGGAGGCCCGGACCGCGTTCAGAATGCATCGCAAGGCCGATCTGCGCCGCGACCAGAAGCCGATGACCTTCTTCATCTATGAGTCCGCGCTGTGGACCCGCTTCGGAGGCGTCGAGATCCTCCGGGAACAGCTCGCATCCCTACTCGAAGACTCCGAGCAAGGATGGATGACCGTCCGAGTCGTACCGTTCGACGTCGACACCTTCCCCGGAGCTGTTGAGAACCTCACCTATGCATTCGGCAAGGTGTCAGAACTCGACACCGTAGAGATCGAGTCCTCCCGTGGCCCCGTCTACATGGATGCCGTCAACGAGCTCACCAGCTATCGATCCATCTTCGCCCGCACCGAATCGATGGCGCTCAGCGAGAGCAAGTCTCGTAGCCTGATTCGCAAGATCGAACAGAGCCTATGAAAGGCCGAACATGACCTACACCGAGTGGCAGAAGTCATCCTTCAGCGGATCCGGCAGCGAGTGCGTGGAGGTCCGCAAGGCCGACAGCGTGGTCGAACTCCGTGAGTCCGACGAAGGCGAAACCATCCTCCGCACCACCCCCACCACCTTCGCCGCCCTCCTCCACGGTATCAAGGCCGGCGAGTTCGACCACCACGCCCAACGCACCTCGTCCTCTCACCGCAGGAGACCATCCATGTCAGCCGCCCTGTGGCCGGAGCTGCTGGTCCAGTCCGAGCGGCTGACCGCGCTCTACACCGAGCTGCCACCCCTGGAGCGCCTGATCCTCAGATCGGTCCACCTGAGTCCCTACGGGCAAGGTGTGAAGCTACGCGTAGAGCTTCCGCGTTTCCCCGACCTCGCCCCCACCGCCTGGATCGAGGCCGGCTGCGACCGGTTCGAGGCCCAGATCGAGTTCATGGCAGTGGGCGAGGACCTCCGGATGCGGGGTGTCCCCAACAACACTGTTGTGGACATCGACCTCGCCGCCCTCCCCCAGATCTACGAGCGCCGGGTCGAAGTCGCAGTGCGCGGGCCCGAATTCCTCCTGGCCTTCACCGCGTACGCCGCGATCAAGGCCATCCACCTCAACGCCTACCGCTCCAACGATCCGAACCAGCGATGGTTCGAGAGCCCCCTCGACCAGCGCCTCCACCACCAAACGCTGCCGCCCACCACCACGAAGACCTTCTATGCCTGACCTCGACTGGTCCGCCGAGCTGACCGACCCCGCCCCCGTCCGCACGGTTTTCGGCTCACCCCCGCCTCCCCTCACCGACTTCGACCTGACCTCCGTCCTCATCGACGAACGCGAAACCTCCGTCACCCTGAGGTTCTTCGCCTTCACCGTCCCGACCGCCGCCGCAGAGCTGTGGCAGGCGCGAGGACACAACGCGGTCGAGTTCGTCCTGGTCTGCACCGGCGTGACGAACCTCGAAGTGGACGGCTGGTCCGGCTGGCCTACGACCACCGTCACCCTCACCGGCAAGGCCGTCGTCCTCGCCGGCCGGGACAAGCGGATCACCTTCGAGGCCGCCGAGATTCGCGCCGAAGCCCCCATCGGCCGCCTAGCCAGCCGAGCGCAATGACCCGACCGCCCTACCTCATCAACCCAGTCCCCCACGGCAGCTCCTGGAGCAGATCCTCAGAAGTCGGCGCCGCGTCCGGGTAGTGCCGAAGGATCTCCCGCATGGCGCCGGCGTCAGCAGTCCAGAAGTCCCAGCTCGTACTGTCGAACTCCCGCAACACGACCGCCAGCTCACCGTCCGCATAGCCCGCGAAGTCCCCGTCGACGGTCTGCAGGTCCGGCGCAACCATGGCCAGCAGATCCAGCGTGCCGATGGGAGCGTCGACGCAAGCCTCCTCGATGCGAGCGAACTTGGCACACGAAGGAGCCTCATAGATCCGGGCCCGCCACTGGAGATCCAGCCCGAAACTCCCCAGGCGCACCAGGAGTTCGGCCAGCGTGACGTAGCGCCGACCGGCACCGTCCTCGCGCCAGGCCGCGAAGGTGACCGACTGCATTGTGGCAGGACGTGTTGCCACCCGGGCCGGCTCCGTTCACTCGTGTTGCATCAGCGGCTCCGTCACAGCATGACCTCCATTTGCCCTGTCTGCTGATCATTTTGAATCGACCAGCCAGGCACAGGAAGTCGGCCCGTCCGACTTCCTACGCAACCGGGGTCCCTCATGTACGTCGGCAGCAGGAACGCATGCATACCGTCAGCTCGGGCCGCAGGACGGCCGCAGCCGGCCGGGGCCGGTGCCGGCTGGGCCCGCCCAGTTCACGTCGACGGACCGAGCCCCGCTCGTACCGCTCGTTCAACCCGCCGCCCCGCGCCCGTGCCGGGCAGTGAAGTCGAGCAGGCGGTGCCAGGCGTCGGTGCAGGCGTCCTGCCAGTCCGCGAAGGCGTCGTCGAAGAACGAGTGCGGGGCTCCCTCGTAGACGTGCATCTCGTGCTCCTTCCCGGCCCGGTCGAGACCGTTGGTGAAGGCCTCGAACTCGTCCGTCGTGGTGACCACATCCTCCCCGGCCAGCAGCATCAGCAGGGGTGCGGACAGCTGCTCGGCGCGGTCACCGAAGAACCGCGGGACCCCGTAGAAGCCCACCGCTCCGGCCAGGTCGAGGCCGGCGGAAGCCAGCCGCCAGGAGTACGAGCCGCCCAGGCAGAAGCCGACGCTGAACACCGGGTCGTTGCTCCACTCCCGCAGCTTGGCCACCGCCGCCGCCGAGTCGGCCTCGACGTGGGCGGGCTCCAGCAGCGGCATGTGAGTCGCCCAGTCGAAGGCGGAATCCCGGGAACCCAGGCCCGCGGTGCGGCCGTAGAAGTCCAGGACCAGGGTGCGGAAGCCGGCTTCGGCGAACCGCCGGGCGAGGTCCTCGTAGAAGGGGTGCAGGCCACGCCGGTCGGGCAGCAGAAGGACGCTGCGGCCGTTGGGAGCGGTCGGGGCCGCGCGGAAGGCGCCGAACCGGTTCCCGTCGGCTGCGGTGATCTCCAGCCGGCCCTCCTCCGCGACCGAGCCCGTGGTGACGGGGGCGGCGGGCGGGCGGCTGTCGGTGGGGTGGCACATGGGGAATCCTTCGGGGTTCTCATGGTTGCGTTGGTGCTTTTCGGACGCGCCCCAGCCTGTCGCGACCGGTCCGGCGTATCCAGACACCTGCTGTTACGGGTACTGACAGGCCCACCTTTGTCGCCGGTCATACTGGCCGGCATGGGAGATCACCAGGATTTGGGCGAGTTTCTGCAGGCCCGTCGGGCCCTGATCACTCCGCAGAGCGCCGGACTGCGCGGCGGGGGACGACGCCGGGTACCGGGCCTGCGGCGGGAGGAACTGGCGCAGCTCGCGGGGATCAGCGTCGAGTACTACCAGCGGCTGGAGCAGGGCCGGGCGAAGCATCCGTCCGATGAGGTCCTGGACGCGCTCGCCGAGGTGCTCCGCCTGGACGAGGTGGAGCACGAGCACCTGCACGTCCTGGCCCGGCCCGGCCGGCGGCGCAGATCCGCCGCGCCGGCTCCGGACGGGCCGGTGGTCCGCCTGGAACTGGTGCGTCTGCTGGAACACGTGAGGGTCCCGGCGATGGTTCTGACCGACCGTCTGGACGTCCTCGCCCTGAACCCGATCGCAAAGCGGCTGTTCGTCCACGGCGCGGCCGCCCCGCCGGGGACGTGGAACCTGGCGGCGTTCCTCTTCCTCGCTCCGGACGGGCGGGAGTTCTACGTAGAGTGGGACCAGATCGCGGCGGACACGGTGGGTCAACTCCGGGCGACCGCCGGCCGCTACCCCGACGACCCGGAACTGACGGAGCTGGTCGCCCGGCTGCGCGCGGAGAGCGACACCTTCCGCGGGCTCTGGGCCCGGGCGGACGTGGAGGTCCGGACGCACGGGACCAAGAGCTTCCGGCACCCGGCAGTGGGGACGCTCACGTTCACCTACGAGACCCTCGATCTCTCCGGGGACGAACGCCAGCGGCTCGTGACCCTCACACCGGTCCCGGACGGCCCGACCGAGGCCGCGCTGCACCTGCTCGCCGCGTGGGCGGCGGAGTCGCCGGTGCCGGCCGCTCGTCAGTCCTTGGGTGTCTGAGGCGCTTCCAACGCCTGCACTGAGGTCCGGGCTGTCAATCCAGCAGCCGACCTCCGCGCATTCGACCACCACGCCCAGCGTCCCAACCCCACCGCACGGGAAGTCGCCCGTCCGACTTCCTACGCAGTTGCGGCGCCTCGCGCGCACCCGCACGAGGCGCCGCAATACCCACCCTTCCGTCGCCCCCGCCCCCTCGCGCTCGTTCGCGCGAGGGGCCGCAACTGCTCGTCCGGGAACTACCGAGGGCCGACCGGGGCTACGTCCGCCGGGACCACGCCCCGGTGGCCCCGGCGCGGGGCCTGTTGCGAAGGTGCGCGCGGTGGCGGATGTGCCGTCGCACTCCTGGGAAGTTCCGAAGACACGTCTGTTGTTCTCTCTTGGAGTCGCCCCATGTCCGTCCGTCGCGTCGTGCCCAACATCCAGTCAGAGGCTGCGCAGGAGAGCCGGGAGTTCTACGGCCTACTGGGATTCGAGGAGGTCATGAACCACGGCTGGATCATGACACTCGCCTCCCCGTCCAGTCCGGCGGCGCAGGTCAGCATCATGGCCGGCGACAAGACGGCACCGCTCGCCCCCGACATGAGCGTGGAGGTGGACGACGTGGATGCGGCCTATGCGGTCATGCAGGAGAGCGGCGCGGAGATCGTCTACCCCTTGCAGGACGAGGAGTGGGGAGTGCGGCGGTTCTTCGTCCGCGACCCCAACGGCCGCGTGGTCAACGTGCTGGGCCACCACTGACGCCTGTGCCGCGCCACCGCGACGGGCCGACGCCTTTCCCTCGCGGCCCGTCGCTCTCCCGGATTCCGCTATCCGTGCTCAGCGACACCGGTGCGGAAGACCGGCCAGCAGACTTCGGTCCGCCACCGGGTGCTGTCCGGGGTGTGGCGCTGCCCGACCAGGTAGTACTCGCGGATCGGACCGTCGACGGCGAGCGCGTGGCGCGCCACGTAGGCCGCCAGCGCACCGTACGCCCGGTCGACCTCGGAGGGTGGCCCGCAGTGCTCGATCACGGCGAGTTCGACCGGCGGCACGAGCAGGGGTTCGACCCGACCGACCGGCCGGACCGGGCCGTCGCAGGGCACGAAGACGGTGGCCTGCCCCCGGTGCAGGGTGAACAACTCGTCCGCGTACACGCCGCCGGCCTCGCCCGTCTCCCGCAGCCCCTGGCTCGCCACGGTCGCGAACAGCTCACCGAGAGCGCCCTGGAACCAGGCTCCGACCTCCTCCGCCCCGACCGTCGCCGTGATCGCCGCCGCCTGGACCTCGCCGACGCTGCGCAGCTCGATCCTCGGTGTCTCCCCGTCGCCGGGCGGTGACAGCAGGTCCCGCAGTGCGGCGACCGCGCACTGGGTGCGGCCCAACTCCTCCTCCAGCCGGTGCAGGTGCGCACTGATGTGCCGGTTGCGGGCGGGGACATCCGGGGCGGCCAGAACCGTACGGATCTCCTCCACGGGCATCCCGAGGTCGCGGAAGCGGCGCACGACCTGGGCCACGGGGATCTGCTCGGGCGAGTAACGCCGGTAGCCGGTCTGCGGGTCGACGTCGACCGGTTCCAGCAGCCCTCGCTCGTGGTAGTGGCGCAGGGTTTTGACGGTCATGTGGGTGGCGCGGGAGAAGTCGCCGATCGACAGGTAGCTCGTCACCCGTCGATTGTGCGCTCTCCCCCAGGGGGAGGGTTCGGCGGCGCCCTCGCCCTTGACCCTCCCGCGACGGCCGCCGGAAGCCTGGTGCCCACGGCCGGAACCGAGGCCGTCGATCACCTGCCGAACAAGGGAGTTGGCCCGTCATGCCGCAGACCACCGTCACCGATGTCGACCGGATCGTGCAGCGCTACGTCGCCGTCTGGAACGAGCCGGATCCGGCCGCGCGCCAGCGCGCCGTCGCCGAGCTGTGGGCTCCGGACGGCGTCGAGTTCGTCGAAGGAATCCGGTTCTGCGGACACGACGGGCTGACCGGCCGGGTCGCGGAGGCGTACGGACTGTTCGTCGCCTCCGGCGACTACCACGTCACGGACGACGGCCACGTCACCGTTCACGACGACGTCGTCATGCTCACCCTCCAGCTGACGTACGCCAAGGGCCCCCGCCTCGACGAGGTCGCCTGGGCCGCCCGGGCCTTCCTCGTACTGGACGAGGAAGGCCGGATCCTGCAGGACTACCACCTGACCGTCCAGCCGCTGCCCGAGGCGTAGCCCCGCGCAGGAGGAAGCGCCGCTGCCGCCGCGTCCAGACAGCGGTGGGGAGGTTGCCCGTCCACAACGGGCAACCTCCCCTGGGGAGTTACCGAGTGAAGTTCACATCGATCACCTGGTAGAAGGCGTGACCGGTGTCGGCCACCTCCCACACACCGAGGATCACGTGATAACCGGAACGCACCGGCAGCTTGACCGAGTGCGGCTTGTCGAGGTGCGGGTCGTCCTTGGCCTCCGGCATGTCCCAGTACGGGAGGTCGTCGTACGGCTTGTACGTCGCGAACGGCTCAGGCTCGAACTGGGCGCGGCTCAGCGGAGCGCGCGGGTCCCAATCCTCCTTGGTCACGAAGTAGTTGTAGCGGCGCGTCCGGTGCTTCATCGAGAAGTTCCACTGGAAGGGCACCTCCGTGTCCGACGGAAGATCGACCTTCGGCCAGTCCCGTACCTCATCGAGCACCGCGCCGGCCGGCTCACTTCCACCGCTGGCGATCTTGCCGTCCGGCGGCACCGGCTTGGGCCCGCTCACGACATCCGTCGGCACGTCCGGGTCCGTCAGCCCGACCTGCTTCCCCGGGAAGAACTTGCCCGCCTCCAGACCGTTGGACGGCCAGCCGCCGTTGAAGTGGATGTCGGCGCGAGAGCGGGGATTCGTCATCCATCCGTGCCTGGGAGCCGCCTCGCCGTGATTTTTCGCAGCCATTTCCATCTCCTCTCCGAGTCGATGCGCAGGGCAAGGTCACGGCTGCTCAGTGGGCCGGATCAGGCCCAACACATGAGCAGCCGCCGTTTGCCCGGCTGAGATTGGTGATTCGTAGGCTACTTACTGTCA
Organism: Kitasatospora sp. NPDC048296; assembly: GCF_043201815.1. NCBI lineage: Bacteria > Bacillati > Actinomycetota > Actinomycetes > Kitasatosporales > Streptomycetaceae > Kitasatospora > Kitasatospora sp. NPDC048296. The sequence continues at coordinate 102,714 of NZ_JBICZB010000006.1, read as the reverse complement.
ACGGCTAAAGCGCGCACGCCACCCACACGAGGCCGTCGTGTTGTGACCACCGTCCGGGAATCGGAGCCGCCATCGGCCAGGACGACTCCCTGCCGCCCAGGAAGTCGGACCATCCGACTTCCTGCGCCATCAGTCAGCCTCGCCCTGCGGGGCGAACACGCAGAACTCGTTCCCCTCGGGGTCCGCCAGCACGTGCCACCGGATCTCGTCGTCGGGCGCCCGGAGCACTGTCGCCCCCAGGGCCGCCAGCCGGCCCGCATCGCCCCACACGTCAAGGTGCATCCGGTTCTTGACCGTCTTCCGCTCCGGCACCGGATTAATCCAGATCAACGGACCGTTCCCGGTCGGATCGACGATCGGAACCCCCCACCCGTCCGGTAGCTCCACTCCGTCGATCGACTGCCTGCGCACATATCCGATCGCCGCACACCACCAGTCGGCCAACCCCTGGTGATCGGTCGCATCCAGTGCCAGGTCCTTGAACCGCGCGGGCGCCGCACTCTCATCGCTCATGCGCACCACCAAAGCATCAAGTATCCATTCGCCACACCGAATTGATGCCAGACTAGGAACGGATCGGCCACCCACGCACGTTGGGTCGGCATGGTGATGATGGCGGGTCTGCTCTTCATGGCGGTGCTGGTGATCGTGCCCTTCACGCTGGCCTCGATCCGCCACCTCGTGGTGCGCTCCGGCCACCCCGCCTGGCTCTCCCGTCGCCTGAACGCCCGGTCCCGTTCCGGCAGTCTCGGCCTCGGCGCCGCCGCGACCGAGGAGTTGCACGCGTTCTTCAACGCCAACAAGCGCGTCCAGATCGAGCAGCGCCAGGCCCAGCTCACCCTGCCCGACGACGGCCACGCCGGCGCCCCGCCCCGGACCGGCATCGACCTGGACGGCGGCACCGCCGTCGTCAAGCGTTGAAGGTCGCCTCAGACCTGCCACTCCTCGTCCGAGGGCCAGTTCCGCACCCACTCCGCGAAGCCCCAGGCCTCCGGCCCGGGCACCGGCAGGGCGGCGACGTCGGACACCATCCAGACCTCGCCCCGCCGGGGCCCGGTCGTCACCAGCAACCAGAACGACTGCCCGTCGTCCGAGCCGAGCACCACCGACCCGTGCAGGAACACCGCGTCGATCCGGGGGTCGTCCGGGTCGACGTCCTCGTCGTCCTCCCACAGCCAGGCCGCCTCCAGCGGGAACGACTCCCCCAGCCGCCGCTCACCCAGGTCCGGCCAGCCGTCGGGCAGCCACCCCAGTGGCTGGAGGCCGCCGTCCTCCGCCGGGCCGAGGCTGCAGCCGTTGCTGATCTCCGCGACGAAGGTCCGGTACGGCTCCGGCAGGACGACGCCGTTCACCGCCTCCCAACGCGCGACGCCCTCACCACCCAGGGCCGGTTCCCGCCACTCCGGTGGGAAGGCGGTGCGCAGGGCATCGAGGACGGCTTCGTCGGGACGCTGGTCTGGGGTGCGAGTCACGGCACGATGCTCGCAGAGGCCACCGACACCCCGGACTGCGGCAGCCCCTCGCAGACCGGCGGGGCGCGAACTCGCGCCCCGCCGACCGCCATTCGGCCCGACAGACCCCCGTCCCGTCGGGTTCCCTGATCGCGGCGCCGCCCGTCCTCGGAGCGAGCGCCCGCACCTCCCCGCCGTCAGGACGACCGGTAGTACGTCTCGATCGGCCGGCGCGCCTCCTCGAACAGCGCCGGACCGTCCTGCTGCACCACCGGCCAGGCGCCCGACTCCGGGTTGAGCTCGACGAGTTGCTCGGTCGCCAGCGCGTACACCACCCGCCCGAGCCCGGAGCGGACGAGCGCCCCCGCGCACATGCCGCAGGGCTGGCAGCTGGTGTACATGGTCGTACCGGCGGCCTCCTCCGGGCTCAGCTCCCGGGCGGCCCAGCGGGCGAGCTTGAGTTCGGGGTGCGCGGTGATGTCGTCGTCCCGCCGGACGGTGTTGTGGGCCTCGACCAGGACCGTCCCGTCCGGTGCGGCCAGCAGTGAGCCGTACGGCGCGTCGCCCAGTTCGACCGCCCGGGCCGCGACGGCGATCGCGCGCCGCAGCAGCGCCTCGTCGGCAATCGTGATCATGACTGTGCCTTCCCGTGGGCCTTCCAGTGTTCCGAAACCGTCGCCAGAGCCTGCCACGCCACGTCGTACCGACGGGTCTCCTCCGGGTCTCCGTGGTACGGGTCCAGCACCACGGCCTCGGCGCCCAGCTCGCGCAGCTCCGCGAGGTCGCCCATCACCTGCGCCAAGTCGCCGACCCCGGCGGGCCGTTCGGGATCGTCCACCGGCGCGTCCGTCAGCCGCAGCGCGATCCGCGGCGCGAACCCCGGCAGCTCGTGCTCCGCCAGCACCGAGCGCATCCGCGCGATCGGCAGCCGCAGCGGGTGCCAGGCGTCGCCGAACTTCACGGCCCGACGGAGCGCCGCCTCGCTGTGCCCCCCGATCCAGACCGGCGGCGCGGCGGTGTCCCGCCCCTGCCAGGCCTCCCGGATCGCCCCCAGGTACTCGTCCGCCAGCCGCCCCCGCGCCGCGAACGGCACCCCGAGCGCGTCGAACTCCTGCCGCGCCCAGCCGACTCCGACGCCGAGCACGAACTGCCCGCCGCTGAGCCGGTGCAGGCTGTCCGCCATCCGCGCCACCAGCAGCGGGTGACGGTACGGCAGCACCAGCACCGTCGTCCCGATCCTCAGCCGTCCGTCGGTCACCCCCGTCAGCCACGACAGGGTCGCGAACGGGTCGTAGAACGGCTCCGGGTAGCGCTCGGCCACGTCCGCGGTCACGGCCACGTGGTCCGAGACCATCAGCAGGTCGAACCCGAGGTCCTCCACCACCACCGCCCACGCGCGCAGCACGCCGGGGTCGGTGCCCGGTCCGAAATTCGGTACGTTGACGCCAAGTTGCATGCCCCGAGGCTATTCCCGGGCACACCGCGCCCGGAACAAGATCCTCCCGGTGATCACTGCCGTCCGCCGCGAATCTCCCGGTAATATCGCCCGGTGACCGCGAACCTCGACGACACCGACTGGGCGATCATCGACCAGCTCCAGCAGGAGGCCCGGATCTCCCTCAGTGAGCTGGGCCGCCGGGTCAACCTCAGCCCCTCCGCCACCACCGAACGGGTGCGGAACCTGGAGTCGCTGGGCGTCATTACCGGCTACCACGCCACCGTCGACCTGGCCAAGGTCGGCTACCCGGTGCTCGCCGTCGTCCGGCTGAAGTACCCGGGCAACCACCACCAGCCGCTGCACCGCGTGCTCGCCGACCGCCGCGAGATCCTGGAGTGCCTGCGCACCACCGGCGACGACTGCTACACCCTGAAGGTGGCCGCGACCTCCATGGAACACCTGGAGACCCTCGTCGACGAGCTCGCCGGCTTCGGCAGCACCACCACCAGCGTCGTCTACAGCCAGACCCTCCCCCGCCGCGGCCCCTCGCGCCCCTGACGGTCACCCCGCCGGTACGACCGGTGCGACCGCCCCGGCCGGCACCGGGAGCGGATCCCGAACCGGCCGGCACCGGGAGCGGATCCCGAACCGGCCGGCCCGACGCCGGATCAGTCCTCCAGGTCCGCGAGGAAGTCCACCGCCGCCGCCCAGGCGCGCTCGGCGGCCTCCTCGTCGTAGTCGGGCAGCTCCGGGTCGGTGAACAGGTGCCCGGCGCCCTGGTAGCGGTGCACCTCGACCTCCGCGCCCGCGCGCCGCATCCGCAGGTACCAGGCGTTCAGCCAGTCCTCCGGCTCGTACGGGTCCGGGTCGGCCATGTGCAGCTGGACGGGGATCGAGGTGGCCGCGTCCTCCCGCAGGTCGGAGGTGCCGTGCAGGAGCAACAGTCCGCGCGCCTTCTCGTCCGCGAGGGCCAGGTTCTGCGCGATCGCGCCGCCGAGCGAGAAGCCGGCGTACACCAGCCCGCCCTCGGAGAGCGGGGCGACGGCGATGACCGCGCGCTTCAGCAGTTCCTCGCTGCCGCCGATCTCCTCCTGGTAGGCACGCGAGGCCTCGGAGTCGTCGAAGGTCCGCCCCTCGAACAGGTCCGGGGTGTGCACGGTGTGCCCGGCGGCGCGCAGCCGGTCGGCGGCGGCGTGCACGACCGGGCGCAGGCCGTCGGCGGAGTGGAAGAGGACGATCTGGGCCACGGTTCGGGCTCCTTCGGCGAATGGGATCAAGCGAATGGGATCAGGGGTGGTGAGCTGCTGAGGGTTGAGTGTTGTTGAGTGATCTCTGGTGTTCATGAGTGAGTTTGTCGGTCTCTGCCGAAGTGTCGTCGAGATGCTTTCGTTTGACCATTTTCGGGCCGTTGATGCTGTTGCGTGTGCCACCCTGTGCGTGGTCGAAGGAATCGCAGTGGGGTTGGGGGTCGGGCTGGCTGTGTTGCGGCAGATCGCTCGGCCGTTCGTCGCCGATCCCGCGTCGGGCGTGTGCATACGGGACCGACTCAGGGGCCTCACGGCCGAGGACGATGCGGTGTTGCGCCTGCTGGGCGGGCACCTCGGGTCTCTCGCCTCGCGGGATCTGGCCCGGCGCGTCGCCGACGGCCTGGAGCACTCGGCTGAGACCTGGGCGGCCCGCAAGCGCGACCTCACACCACAGGCGTCGTCGCGCTGGGCCGGGTCCGTCACGAAGGCCACGCACGATCAATGGGGCCTGTCCCGGCGCGCGCAGTGGCAGCACCTCCAGGGGCTGGAGGTGGGAATCGCCACGATCCGCCACCGCCTCGCGCTGCCGCTCGGCGAGAAAGGCACCAGGCGGCAGCCCGGCGGCTACCGGTCACGGCGGGAGTGGCACGCCAAGTCCCGCCGACTGGCACACCTGGAGCGCGAGTACGAGCGGGTCAGGGCGGAGCGCGAGGCGGGCCGGGTGTCGGTGGTGCGCGGTGGCCGCAAGCTCCTCAACAACCGGCACAACCTCCAAGCGACTGGCCAGAGCGTCGAGCAGTGGCGCGCCCGGTGGCAGGCCGCCCGCTGGTTCCTCGCGGCGGACGGGGAGTCGGGCAAGCGCTACGGGAACGAGACCATCCGGGTCACCCCAGGCGGCGGAATCAGCATCAGGCTGCCCGCGCCGCTCGCACATCTCGCCAACACCCCGCACGGCCGGTACGTCCTGGCCTCCACGGTGTCGTTTCCGCACCGGGGCGAGGAATGGCGCGACCGTATTGAAGCGAACCGGGCCGTCGCCTATCGCATCCACCTCGACGTCGAACGCGGGCGCTGGTATCTGGACGCGAGCTGGCAGCGCAAAGACCTGCCCGTCGTACCACTGGAAACCCTGCGGGCCGGCGAAGTGATCGGCGTGGACATGAACGCCGACCACCTCGCCGCCTGGCAGCTCGACACCCACGGCAACCCCACCGGCCGGCCACGCCGCTTCGACTACGACCTGTCCGGAACCGCCGAGCACCGCGACGCACAGCTCCGGCACGCGATCACCCGCCTGCTCCACTGGGCCAACGACACCGGCGTCAAGGCTCTCGCGATCGAGGACCTCGACTTCACCGACTCCAGGACCCGCGAGAAACACGGCCGCAAACGCCGCTTCCGCCAGCTCGTCAACGGCATGCCCACCGCCAAGCTGCGCACCCGGCTCCTCGCGATGACCGCCGAAGCCGGAATCTCCGTCATCGCGGTCGATCCCGCCTACACCTCGACATGGGGAGCCGAGCACTGGCAGAAGCCCCTCACCACACCGAAACGCCCCGCGAGCCGCCACCAGGCGGCGAGCGTGGCGATCGCACGACGCGCCCTCGGACACCGGATCAGGCGACGGACGGCACCGCCCCGTGCACACCAGAGCGATGTGCACGGGCATCGGACCGCCCAGGCCCGACCCGGTGACCGGGGGCGTGAGGAAAACCGCCCCCGCGTACCCGGACCACGGACACGATCCGTCGGCGCTGAACGTGGCAGGAACGCGGTGGACCAGAACACCCAAGACCGTTCGGGGCGTTCGGCTGAGCAAAGGTCCTGGCAACAGGACCCACTCCCGCTCAGCCCCTAGGAACGGTACCCACCCATGATCCCGCACCCCATCCGACCGACCGGTAAACGCACGGCACGCAGAGGCCCCCGGCGGCCCTACGCCGCCGGGGGCCGAGCGCCGGTCAGGACTGCGGGGTCCAGGCCGCGACCAGGTCGAGCAGCCCGGGGAACCGGGCGTTGAGGTCGTCCACCCGCACGTGACTGCGGCGCTCCAGCCCGTACTGGCGCTGGCGCGTCACCCCCGCCTCACGCAGCGCCTTGAAGTGGTGCGTGAGCGAGGACTTGGGACGGTCGAAGCCGAACCAGCCGCAGGAGTGGTCGAAGTCCTCCGACTCCAGCAGGAGTTTGCGGACGATGGTCAGCCGCAGCGGGTCGCTGAGCGCGCCCATCACGTTCTCCAGGCGCAGCTCCTCGACGGCCGGCTCGGCGAGCGGTTCGGGCAGGTCGGACGGCTCCGGAAGCACCTTGAAGGCGGGTGCGTCGGCCGTGGTCGTGGTCATAGGCAACTCCTCAACTCCTCATAACCCGGTTCCTATGCTGTACGACTTTCATCGTACTGCATGCTAAGTTCGACTCGACTCGTACTGCTGGAGAGCCAACAGTCAGACCGGGAGGAACCGTCATGTCCGAGACCAGGACCGCACCCGTCCAGGCCGTCGAGGAGGTGCAGCGCACCGCCAAGACCACCGCCACCCCCGCCGCCGCTGCCGCTGCCGCTGCCAAGCCCACCGCCCCGCTGTGGTGGGTGTGGCTGGCCGCCTGGCCGGTCACCGCCGTCTTCGTCCTCTCGAACGCGGCCACGCCGCTGTACGTGCTGTGGCAGCACGACATCGGCTTCTCCAAGGGCACCCTGACCGTGGTGTTCGCGTTCTACATCGTCGGCCTGATCGGCTCGCTGCTGGTCTCCGGCGTGGTCTCGGACCGGATCGGCCGCAAGCCCGTCCTGCTCCCGGCACTGGCACTCGGACTCGCCGCCTGCCTGATCTTCGGAACGGCCACCAGCGTCGCCGCGCTGATCGTGGCGCGGCTGTTCACCGGCATCGCGGTCGGCGCGGTCGTCTCGGCCGGCATGGCCGCGGTCACCGACGTCGCCGGGCCCGAGCGCAAGCGGGTCGCCGCCCTGCTCGCCTCCTGCGCGATGGTCTTCGGCGCCGGCCTCGGCCCGCTGCTCGCCGGTGTGCTCTCCGAGCTGGCCCCCGGGCCGACGGTCACCGTGTTCGTCGTCGAGGCCGTGATCCTGGCCAGCGCCGTCCTGGTCGTCCTGCGGATGCCGGTGCGCCGCCCCGAGAACCGCGGCAAGGGCGCCTGGATCCGGGTGCCCGGCGTCCCCAGCGGCAACGGCCGTCAGCTCGCCCTCGGCATCGCGGTCTTCGCCCCCGGCATCACCGCCACCTCGTTCGTGCTCTCGCTCGGCCCGTCGCTGCTGTCCGGCCTGCTCGGCACCACCAACCGGATCGTCGCCGGCGCCATGGCCTTCGTGATGTTCCTCACCGCCACCGGCGTGCAGTTCGCCGTCCAGAAGCTGCGCCGCCGCACCATCCTGACGGCCGGCGCGGTGAGCACCATGCTGAGCATGGTCGCGCTGATCATCGCCGTGCACTCCCAGGCGGTCGCGGTCCTCGTCATCGCCGCGCTGCTGGCCGGCGCCGGCCAGGGCATGGGCCAGCTCGGCGGCCTGTCGCTGCTCAACTCCACCGTCGCGCCGCAGCGGCTCGCCGAGGCCAACGCCGCCCTCAACGTGGGCGGTTACATCCCGGCCGGCATCCTGCCCGTCTCGGCCGGCTACCTCAGCGACGCGGTGGGCCTGACCAACGGTGCCACGATCTTCGGCGCCGTGCTGACCGCCATCGCGGTGATCGGCGGCCTGGTGGTCCTGTCCACCAAGCGCGACGTGACCGACCCGGCCTGACCGGCCCGTACGAGACAGCACGCCCTCCCGGGGGACGGTGCACCGGCTGCCCAGCGGTGCACCGCCCCCCGGGCGTCTGCCGTTTCCGGCCGACGTCCGCCCACCGCGTCCACGGAGGGCGGACGTCCGCCGTTCACGGCAGACGGGCTTTGCGGACGGAGCCGGCTCACTCCGTCCGCAAAGCCCGGAACAAGAGATCGCTCAGATCCCGCCAACGCGCTACCACGTCGGCCCGTCCACTGAGAACGTCTGAGACATGCTGCGAACCGAAGAACGCGGACACCAGCGAGCGCGCCGCGTGCCCCGGCACGACGTCGGCACGCACCTCGCCCGCCTCCTGCGCGGAGGTCAGCAGGGACTCCAGCAGGGAGACCCAGTCCACGTACGGGGTGGGCAACGCGACGTCGATCTGCGGCCGTTCGATCTGCAGCCGGGCACCGGCCTGAACGATCACGTCGTCCTGGAACGCGACGGACGCCCGGTCCAGCATCCGGGCGGCGGTCTCCAGCGGACCGAGATCCTCCCGGGCGACCTCATCGAGCATTTTCGGCCAACGCGCGTAGTGCTCCTCCACGATCGCCACGGCCAGGGCTTCCTTGGTCGGGTAGTGGAAGTACACGGCGCCCTTGGTCATCTCGACCCGGTCGGCGACGTCCTTGACCGACGTCTGGCGGAAGCCCCGCTCGGTGAACAGCTCGGCGGCCCCCATCAGGACCCGCTGCCGGGTTCTGGCAGAACGCTCCTGCTTGGGGTCGGAACCCCTCCGAACTGGGGCTTTGGGTGGGGCAAAGACGATGGCTTGCGGCTCCGGCATGTAGGCAATTCTCCGTCGTCGGTCGGCATGGCGCCGTGTCGGGTGGGCAGGGTGTCGCGGGTCGATCGTGTTCGGTCGTGTTCGATGACAAAAAACTTACCCCTCAAGATTCCTTCCTGAAGGTATATTTCTCGGCGTCGCCACGTGCCGCGTCGGGACGATACCGGCGCATGGGCTGGCACGGCGAGCCAGGAGGGGGATCTGCACATGCATGTCATGCCTGGACTTGAACTGATGACCGACCGTCCGGGGTCGGAGCACCACTGGAAGACCATGGAGTTCGAGCGCTGCGTCCCGCGGACGTCCGTCCACAAGGCGGCCGACGCGGAAGTCCTGCTCACGGACGCGCAGCGGCTCGGCCCCGACCGATTCGCGGTCGCCGCCCGCTGGGACCGCGACCACTACCTCGCCCACCACGGCGGCCCCGCGGCCGACCCGGTGATGCTGGTGGAGACCACCCGCCAGACCGCCATCCACCTGTCCCACCGCTTCCTCGACATTCCGTTCGGCATGCCGTTCGTGCTGAGCGAAGCCTCCGTCGACCTGTCCGAAACGCTCCCCCCGGCGGGGCCGGAGCACCTCTCCGTCGGACTCGACGTCATCTGCCGCGGCCCCGCCGAGGGCGCCCGGCGCCTGCGCCTGGAGCTGGAGGCCGACGTCCTGGTCCGGCACCGCGTGATCGGTAGAACCCGGCTGCGCTGGGAGCCGATGGAACCCAGCCGCTACGCCATGCTGCGCCGGCGCGGCGGCGGCGAGCCCCTGCCGTCGCCGCTGCCCGAGCCGCCCCGGATCCCGCTGTCGCCGGCCACCGTCGGCCAGCTCGCCGAGCGGGACGTACTGATCGCCGCCGACCCGATGCGGGCCAACGCCTGGTGGCTGCGACTGAACCAGGACCACCCGGTGCTGTTCGACCACGAGTCCGACCACGTGCCGGGCATGGCGCTGGTCGAGGCCTTCCGGCAGGCCGGCCGGGTCGCCGCCGCGGACCGCCGGGCGGGCGCGAGCGGCGTGACACTGCTCACGGTGAAGTTCACGGCCTTCGGCGAGCTGGACGCGCCGGTGGCGATCACCGCCGAGCCGACCGGCCTCGGCGTCTTCACCCTGCGCGCCCACCAGGGCGAGCGGGAACTCGCCCACGCCACGGTCCGCTGCGGCGCGGCCGAGCCCGCCCGCACCCTGCTGGGGGCGGCGTGCTGACCACCCTCGGGACCACTTCCCGGGTCACTTCCCGGACAGCTCCCCCGACGACCCGAGTGGCCGCCCAAGGGGCCGTCCGAGCGCTCACCGACCTGACCACCCCCCGGAGCACCTCCCGGGCGACCCAAGGGGCCACCGACCTGACCACCCCGCTGACCACCGACCTGCCGGCCGCCGCCGAACCGCTGGACGGCCGGAACACCGCCGGCCCCCGGGAGGTGGTCAGCCTGCTCACCAAGCTCGCGCTGCACGACGCCCCCACCGCCGAGCAGCAGCGCCGGCTCACCCCGCAGGTCGCCGCCGCCCTGGTCGACGCGGGCTTCCCGCGCCACTTCGTCCCGTCCCGGTGGGGCGGCACTGCCGGGAGCTTCGCCGGGCTGCTCGCCGACGCCTCGGCCGTCGCGCAGGCCTGCGCCGCCACCGGCTGGTGCTCCGCCCTGTTCGCGGCGCACGGCCGGCTCGCCGCCTACCTGCCCGAGCAGGGGCAGCGCGACCTGTGGGCGCAGGGCCCGGACGTCCGGATCGCCGCCTCGATCGTCCCGCCGCAGGGCCGCGCCACCGAGGTGGCCGGCGGCTGGCGGCTGGACGGCGAGTGGCGCACGGCCAGCGGGGTCGACCACGCGGAGTGGGTGCTGCTGGCCTCCTGGACCTTGGGGCCGGACGGCCTCCGGGAGCACCGGATCTTCGCCGTGCCGCGCGCCGAGCTGACCGTCCTCGACACCTGGGACCCGGTCGGCCTGCGGGGCAGCGGCAGCAACAGCGTGGCGGGCGACGGCATCGTCGTCCCCGGGCACCGCTCGTTCACCCTGAGCGCGCTGCTGAGCCCGCTGCCCGACGCGGCCCGCTGCCACCGGGTCCCCTACCCGATGGTCGCCGGGCCGATCTTCGCCGCGCCGGTGCTCGGGGCGGCCCGGGCTGCGCTGCAGGCCTGGACGGACGAGTGCGGGCCGACCGTGCCGGGCAAGCCCGGCCGGAGCCTGCTACTGGCCGCCGCATCCGCACGGATCCACGCGGCGGGCTTGCTGCTGGAGTGCGCCGCCGACCGTGCGGACCACGGCGCGGTCACCCCCCTCTCGGTGGCCGAGAACCGCCGGGACGCGGCCACCGCGGCCGCGATGTGCCGGGACGCGGTGGACGAGCTCTTCCACGCCTCGGGCATGCGCGGCCAGTCCTCGGACAGCCGGGTGCAGCGCGCCTGGCGGGACGTCACGACCGCGGCCGGGCACGGCGCCCTGGACCTCGAAACGGCGGCCGGGGCGTACGCGGAAGCGGCCCTGGCGAGCCGGGGCGGGCGATGACGGGGCGGGCGATGACGGGGCGGGCGATGACGGCACCGGCCCTGCGGGTACGCCCCGCGCTCGCCTTCTTCGACGTGGACGAGACCGTGATCGCCGAGAAGAGCCCGGTCGCGTTCTGGCAGTACTGGCGGGACCGGCACCCCGACCGGGTCGCCGCCGACCTCCCGGACCTGTCGTCCGAGGTCGCGGCGACCCCCGACCGGGAGGCGCTGAACCGCCGGTACTACCGGCGCTACGCGGGCGTGCCGCTGGCCGAGCTGGAGGCGGCCGGGCGGAGCTGGTACGAGGAGTACCGCCGCGGCGGTTCGGCCTTCGTGCTGCCCGCCCTCGCCGCCCTCGCCGAACACCGGGCCGCGGGCCGCGCGGTGGTGCTGGTCTCGGGCTCGATGCGCCCTCTCCTCGCCGCACTGGCCGAGGAGTTGGGCGCGGCCCTGGTCTGCACCGAGCTGCTGGTGGACGCCGACGGGGTGTTGACCGGCGAGGTGCCGCGCCCGATGATCGGGCAGGCCAAGGCCGAGGCTGCGGTCCGGCTGATGCGCGAGCACGGCGCGGACCCGGCCGACTGCTTCGCGTACGGGGACCACGAGAGCGATCTCGCCCTGCTGCGCGCGGTGGGGCGGCCGGTGGTGGTGGGGGACTCCCCGCTGCTGAACCAGGAAGCGAAACGCTCCGGCTGGCCGGTGACCCCGGCCCGTCGGGGTCCGTTGGAGGCGGGACGCGCATGATCAGCTCGGCGGACCGGAAGGTTGAGACAACATTCCGTCCCGATGGTATGTATGTGCTCTCGCTCATCATGGAGGGTACGAACGTGGCGAAACAGGAACGGGCACGACGCACACGGGAGAAGGTTCTGACGGCTGCGGCCGAGGTCTTCGCCGGGCAGGGCTACAGCAGCACCACGCTGAACGCGGTGGCCGAGCGCATCGGGATGACCAAGGGCGCGCTGTACGGGCACTTCCCCTCGAAGAGGTCGCTGGCCGGGGCCCTGATCAACGAGTCCCGGCACACCTGGGCGAGTCTGCGGGCCGAGCACGACGCCCCGGACGCCGAGCCCGGGGCCGTCCTCGAACGCGTCGTGGTGGGTTTCGCCGGCCGGCTGCAGTCGGACGTGCGGCTGCGGGCCGCGCTCCGGCTCGCCGCCGAATGCCCGAACCTGGCGCAGTCACTCTCCGGCGTCCTCGCCGAGATGCACAACGCCCTGACGGAACTGGTCCGCCGAGCCCAGCGCGGCAGCGGCTTCCCCGGCTACTCGCCGCAGCTGGTCGCCGCCTTGCTGATGATCGTGATGTACGGGCTGCTGAACGCTCCTGCCGGGTGCGCCGAGATCGCGGGCGCACCCGGCGGGCAGCCGCTGTGGCGCTTGCTGTTCACGGCACTGACGGGGAACGGAGGGGCGGACTCCGCCTGCCCGGAGGGCGGTTCCACGACAGGCCCCGCCTCGGGCCCTGTTTCAGGCCCGTAAAAAATACCTTCTGGAACGAATTCTTGTGTCATGCTGCACCGTGGGCCCCGACTCGCGCGGGGCCCACCGGGCGCACAACCCCTGCGCGGGGCAGGGGCGACACCGCTTGGTACGACGCTTTGGAGGAGCGGATGAGCGTGCTGGACGAGTGGACGGACCGACGCACCTCGGCACACATGAGCCCCGACGCGCCCGGACCAGATCCGGCCGACGACGCCCTGCTCCGCGCGATGGCCGACGCCCGGGACGTCGACGATTTCGACATGCGACACCTCCGGTATTTCCTGACCGTGGTCCGCGCCGGCACCGTCTCGGCCGCCGCCCAGGAACTCCGGATTTCCCAGCCGAGCCTCAGTCAGCAAATTCGTCGACTGGAACAGAGAATCGGTGCGGCACTGTTCATCCGAAGTTCCCGCGGTGTTGAACTGACCGCCGGCGGCCGGGCATTCCTCCGGGAAATCCAGGGAATTCCCGGCCAGCTCCGCTCGGCCATCGCCGCCGTCGCCCCGGCGCCACAGGTGTGGCCCGTCGGGGTGTGCGGCGGAGTGCCGGCCGAGGTCCTGATCGAGGTCCAGAACGGCCTTTCCGGGCGTCGCGTCCACAGCGGTCACCAGGCCGCCCACCAGCCCGGCGCGAAACTGCGGATGCGCTCGGTGGACGCCGCCGACCAGGGCGAGCTGCTGCGGCACGGCGAGATCTCCTTCGGCATCGTGCGCCTGCCCATCCCGGTGCCGCACGTGGTCTGCGCCGTGGTCCGGGACGAGCCGCTCGGCGTCGTCATGGCCCGCGAGCACCCACTCGCGACCCGGCCCGAGCTGACCCTGCGGGACCTCTCCCGGCAGCGCCTGCTCTGGTACGACGAGGGCTGCGCGCCCGGGTTCGCCGAGTCCGTGCCCGCGCACCTGGCCCGGATCGGCTGGAACACCGTGCTGCACCCGGCCGACCAGGACCAGCCCGCGCTGTTCCTGCACGCCCTGCGCACCACCGCGGACCTGGTCGCCCTGCGCCCGCGGCGCGCCGTGGAGCGCGAGCCGCACCTGGTGTGGCGGCCGCTGCCGACCCCCAGACCGCCGCGCGAGCGCCTCGCCGTCACCGCGGTGCGGGGCAGCCACACCGCCCGCGTCCTGCAGGAGGTGTCCGCCGAGCGCGGCTGGCTGTTCCTCGCCGAGTAGCCCCCCCCCGCCGGTCCGGCGCGCGCCCCGCGCCGCCCCGGCCCCTGGCCGGCGTGTGATCCGGGTCTCCCCCTACCCGGATCACACGCCTTTTCGCGTTTCCGTCAACCCCCCGGTGTCCAGCCGGTATAGCACCGCCTTATGGCGGTCACACGGTTTACGTCTTGGACGCCGTTCGAATCCCCTGGCTAATGTCTTCACCAGAGCGCAGCACCGAGCAGCACCGGGCAATGAAGCCCAGTACGAAGCAGCTCAGTACAACTCAGTACAACGCGGGCCCCCTTCCGGAACGGTTCCGATCCGTGGAATACCCCCGCCCCCACCGCGCGGAATTCAGCGTCGAATTCGCCGCGCCACCCGTCCTCCTCGGCCCGCCGGGCCGGGCCAGACAAACGAACCGGACCAAGGGAGCATCGTGATCTCGACCAAGCTGACGGAACTGCTCGGCATCGACCACCCGGTCGTCTGCGCCCCGATGGGCGGAGTGACCGGCGGCCGACTCGCCGGCGCCGTGACGGCGGCGGGCGGCCTCGGCCTCGTCGGCGTCAGTTACGGCGACCCGGCGTTCATCGACGAGCACCTGCCGCAGGCCGCCGAGACCGGCGGCGTCTGGGGCGTCGGGTGCGTCATGTTCACCTTCGACGAGCGGCCCGGCCTGTGGGACAAGGTGCTCGGCTACGCCCCGCCGGTCGTCGAGCTCTCCTTCGGCAGCGCCACCCAGGTACAGAAGTACGTGGCCTCCGCGACCGAGGCCGGCTCCAAGGTCGTCGTCCAGGTGCACGACCCCGCCCAGGCCGCCATCGCCCTGCGGGCCGGGGCCCATGTGATCGTCGCCCAGGGCGCCGAGGCCGGCGGCCACCACGCCTCCCGCGCCACCCTGCCCCTGATCCCGGCCGTCCTGGACGTCACCCGGGGCCGGGTGCCGGTGGTCGCGGCGGGCGGTTTCGCGGACGGCCGCGGCCTCGCGGCGGCCCTCGCGCTCGGCGCCGACGGCGTGATGATGGGCACCCGCTTCGCCGCGACCGAGGAGTCGATGGCCTCCCCCGGCTTCAGGTCCCACCTGGTCTCCGCGAGCACCGCGGACACCGTCAACACCCGTTCCTTCGACGTCGTGCGCGGCATCCCGTGGGACCAGGTCTACACCGCCCGCGCCGTCGTCAACGACTTCACCCGCACCTGGACCGGCCGGGACACCGAACTGGCCTCCCGCCGGGGCGAGATCGAGCCCGCGTGGAACGCCGCCGTCGCCCGCGACGACACCACCCAGCGCGCCATGCTCGTCGGCGAGAACCTCGACCAGATCCAGGACATCCAGCCCGCCGCCCAGGTCGTCCACAGCGTCGTGGCCGACGCGGAGCGGATCCTCTCCGGGCTCTCCCGGCACCTCGGCGCCCCCACCGCCTGAGCCCGCCGCCCCTCCCCCGTACCCCCGCCGGGCCCGCACCCGGCACCTCCCCCACACCCCCACACCCCCGGCCACCAGATCCATCCACACAACCCGGAGAACCCCTTGATCCACGTACTGACCCTCACGTACCTGACCCCGCGTGAGACCGTCCTCGCCCACATGGCCGAGCACAAGGCCTGGCTGCGCGAGCACGGCGACCAGGGCCGCATCCTGCTCAGCGGCCCCCGCCCCGACGGCGGCGCCGTCATCATCACCGCCGACCTCGACGACATCCAGGTGCGCGAGCTCATCGAGAGCGACCCCTGGCACAAGCTGGGCATCGCCTCCTACGCCCAGCTCTCCTTCGAGGGCCGCAACGCGAGCCCCGGCGTGATCACCTCCCCGGTGCAGGACGACGGCGTCCTGCTGATCAACGTGGCCACCACCGACGACGCGGCCGCCAGCGTGGACGCGCTCGCCTCGGCCGTCGACCACGTCGCCGCCACCGCCGACGGCTTCCGCGGCTCCCGCCTGCTGACCAGCGTCGACGGCGACGCCATGGTCAACTTCGCGGCCTGGTCGAGCCAGGCGGAGTTCGACGCGATCTTCCAGGACCAGGAGTTCATGCGTCGCTACCAGGCCTTCGCCGAGACCACCACCGGCGCCAAGTTCCGGCTCTACCGCACCAGTCGGGTCATCACGCCCAACCGCTGACCCCGCACCAGCCCGCGAGGGCCCCGAGCGAACCCTCAGGCGACTCGCGAGGCCCCCGCAGGAACCCCTTCAGCAACCCCCGTTGCCTTCCACCCCACTTGGAGGAGAAGCACATGTCCGACGCGAACACCCAGGCCCAGTACGACCTCATCGTCATCGGCTTCGGCGCCGCCGGCCTGTCCGCCGCGCTGACCTACGCCGAGGCCACCGAGGGCCGCGAGACCCCGGCGAAGATCGCGATCCTGGAGCGCTCCAGCGAGGAGGAGCGCGGCGGTGCCACCCGCTGGACCGGCGCGTTCCTGCGGATCAACGAGGACAAGCAGCTGGACACCGACTGGGCCGAGCACGTCAGCCGGGTCTCCGGCGGCCTCGCCGACATCGAGTACTGCCGCACCGTCGAGCGCGAGACCAAGCAGACCCTGGAGTTCGTCGAGAAGCACGGCGTCGAGATCGCCTTCGAGCACTTCCCGCTGCCGCACACCTTCGCCGCCGGCCAGCCGTCCATGGCCAAGCCGGCCAGCCCCCGCGGCGGTGGCGCCTCGATCGTCGAGCACCTGGGCTCCGCCCTGGAGAACGACACGCGCGTCGACATCCGTTACCGGACCGAGGCGCTGCGCCTGACCACCACCGAGGACGGCACCGTCGACGGCGTCCTGGTCCGCGGCGCCGACGGCCGCACCCAGCGGCTCACCGGCCGCGCCGTCGTGCTGGCCTGCGGCGGCTTCCAGGGCAACCCGGAGATGCTCACCCGCTACGTCGGCGAGAAGGCCTGCGACCTGCCGCTGATCGCCCCCGGCATCACCAACAACCGCGGCGACGCGCTGCGGATGGCCCTGGAGCTGGGCGCCGACACCGCCGGCCAGTTCGACGGCATCCACGCCGAGCCCGTCGACACCCGTACCAACAAGGCCGACTCGGTCCTGTACGGCTTCGCCACCGGCATCTTCGTCAACCGCAAGATGGAGCGCTTCTTCGACGAGGGCCGCGACACCTGGGACAACACCTTCGAGCACGTCGGCTACGAGATCTGGAAGAACCAGGACCAGGAGGCGTACTGGATCGCCGACGCCAAGACGCTGGCCATCCCCGGCATCATGACCTCGCTGCTCAGCGATGTGCCGCCGGAGCAGGCCGACAGCCTGGAGGAGCTGGCCGGCAAGCTCGGCATCGACGCCGAGGCGCTGGAGAAGACCGTCGCCGAGTTCAACGCGGCCGTCGGCCCCGGCGAGTTCGACCCGACCCGGATGGACGGCAAGGCCACCGTCGGCATCGAGCCGAAGAAGTCCAACTGGGCCACCCCGCTGGACACCGCGCCGTTCATCGGCGTCCCGGTGACCTCCGCCATCTGCTTCACCTACGGCGGCATCCGCACCGACATGGACGGCCGGGTCGTCACCCCCTCCGGCACCGCCATCCCCGGCCTGTACGCGGCGGGCGAGGCCACCGGCCTCTTCTACCACGCCTACCCGCCGGCGACCTCGGTCCTGCGCTCGCTGATCTTCGGCCGGCTCGCCGCGCACCACGCCGCCGCCCAGCAGGCCTGATCCACCCCCAATCCACTGCACTGCACCTGGAGGAACCGTGAGCATCGTCAACATCGACGTCACCCTCCGTGACGGCGGTTACCGCAACGGCTTCAACTTCCCCCTGGAATACGCGCTGAGGCACGCCAAGCTCAGCGTCGAGGCGGGCTTCGACTGGGTCGAGATCGCCTACCGCAAGGGCTCGCTGGTGCCGATCCCGAACCTCGGGCTCACCGGCCGCGGCGACGACGAGTTCATCGCCGCCGTCGCCCAGGAGGTCGGCCCGGACCGGGTCGCGATGATCCTGCACCCGAAGAACATCACCGAGCAGGACCTGCCCGCGATGTACGCCGCCGGCGCCCGCCTGGTCCGCATCATCCTGCCGTCCAAGGGCTACGAGAAGGGCCTGGAGTACATCCGCCAGGCCAAGGAGATCGGGTACACCGTCGGCGTCAACTTCGCCCGAATAAGCCAGTGGTCGGGCCGCGGCGTCGTCGAGGTGGCCACCGCCGCCACCGACGCCGGCGCGGAGTTCGTCTACCTGGCCGACTCCAACGGCAGCCTCTCCCCGGTGGACACCACCGACCTCACCACCCTGACCAAGTCGGTCACCGGCGGCCCGGTCGGCCTGCACGCCCACAACAACCTGGGCCTCGCCCTGTCCAACGCGATCAGCGCGGTCGCCGCCGGCGCCACCTGGATGGACTCCTCGATCCAGGGCATGGGCAAGGGCCCGGGCAACCTGATCGCCGAGCAGTGGCTGGCGCACCTCGACCGCACCGACGCCGAGGCCTCCGCCCGCCTCCACCTGGGCCACGCCCTGGAGCTGGCGGAGCTGCTGCTCGCCACCGTCCCGGAGGGCACCCCCTCCCTCCCGCTGCCGGACCTGGTCCTGGGCCGCTACGACCTGCCGGTCGAGCACCGCAAGGACGTGGTGGGCGGCAGCCACCACGAGGGCATCGCCACCGCGCGCACCCTCGCCACCGTCCGGTGACCACCACCGGACGCACTGTGCCGGCGGCGGTCTTCGGACCGGAGACCGCCGCCGGCGCGGCACACGCCCTCGTCCTCGCCCCCGTCACCCCCCGCTGGGACGGCGGAGCCTTCTTCACCCCCGTCACCCAGGCGCTGGCCGAGGCCGGCCTGCGGGTGACGGTGGTGGACACCCTCTCCGCCTGGGACGAGGAGATCGACTCGCTGGCCGCGCTCGCCGACCGCTGGCGTCAGCTCCTCCCCCAGTACGGCCCGGTGGACCTGCTCTGCGGGAACGCCCTCGGCGGAGCGGTGGCCCAGGCCCTGCTCCCCCACCTCGCCCCGCACACCGCGGCGCTGCTCGTCTCGGGCCCGGCCCGCAGCTCCACCGTCCTGGAGGCCAGGCTCACCGAGATCGCCGACCTGGCCGCCAGCGGCCGCTCCGGCGAGGCCCTGGCCCTGCTCAACCGGCGCGTCCAGCCGCACGACCGCCGTTTCGAACCGGGGGCCGACACCCCCGAACCGCACGACCCGGAGGCCGGGCGCCGCCTCGCCGCCGGGATGCGGATGCTGTGCGGCATCGACCTGACCGACGCGGTGCGCGCCCACCCCGGCCCGCTGCTGCAGATCGTCGGCGGTCACTCCCAGCTGGTCGGCCACCGCCACACCGCGGCGGCCGACCACCACCGGGTGCACGTCATCCCGGGGGCCGGCATGCGCCCCCACTTCGAACGCACCGCAGAGGTGTCCGCCCTGGTCGGCACCTTCCTGCAGGAGAAGGGACTCAGCACATGAAGAGCGTCGCGGTACTCCCCGGCGACGGCATCGGACCGGAAGTCACCTCCGCGGCCCTCGACGTCGTGGACAAGCTCGGCCTCCAACTCGACCTGCGCTTCGGCGAGATCGGCTGGGAGTGCTGGCGCCAGGAGGGCAACCCGGTCCCCGAGCGGACCTGGAAGCTGCTGGAGGAGACCGACACCTGCCTGCTCGGCGCCATCACCAGCAAGCCGCTGCGCGAGGCCGAGGCCGAACTGCCCGCCGAACTGCGCGGCACCGGGCGCACCTTCGTCTCCCCGGTCATCCAGCTGCGCCAGCGGCTGAGCCTGTACGCCAACATCCGCCCGGTCATCGACCTGGTCGACGGCCGCTTCGACTTCACGGTGATCCGCGAGAACACCGAGGGCCTGTACGCCGGCTACGACTTCCACGGCCTGGACGACGCGCTCTGGAACGTGGTCCGCGACCACCCCAACGCCCAGGCCTCCGGCCCGGATTCGAGCAGCGTCACACTGCGGCTGCAGACCCGGTTCGGCATGGACCGGCTGCTGCGCCACGGCTTCGAGTACGCCCGCTCGCACGGCTACGACCGGCTCACCCTGGTCGACAAGCCCAACGTGCTGCGCCACAGCAGCAACCACCTGCGCGAGCGCCTGGAACTGATCGCCGGCGAGTACCCCGAGATCGAGACCGAGATCCTCAACGTCGACGCGATCGCCCTGTGGCTGGTCCGCCGGCCCGAGCGCTTCGGCGTGCTGGTCGCCGAGAACATGTTCGGCGACATCCTCTCCGACCTCGGCGCCGGCGTCATGGGCGGCCTCGGCCTCGCCCCCAGCGGCAACATCGGCGACCACGGCAGCTACTTCGAGCCGGTCCACGGCAGCGCCCCCGGCATGGCCGGGCAGAACCGCGCCAACCCGATGGCGATGGTGCTCACCGTGGCCCAGATGCTCGACCACCTGGGCCTGCCCGTCCCCGGCGGCGAACTCCGGGCCGCCGTCCGGGCGGTCGCCAAGCGGCGCACCACCGTCACGTACGACATGGGCGGCACCAGCGGCACCCGCGAGGTCGCCCTGGCGGTCGCCGAGGAGCTCACCGCGGACGAGTCCCCCGAGTCCCCCGAGGGCGTGGTGGACCGGCTCGCCCGCCTCGACACCGCCTCCGTCTCCGACGCGCTGGACAGCCTCGGCGTCGGCGGCGTGCTGGCCGGCATCGCCCCCCGGGTGCCCGGCACCCGGGCCGCCGGCCGCGCCTTCACCGTCACCTACCAGCCCGTCGACAGCACCGCGGAGGGCTTCCGCAACGCCGCCAACTACCTGGACGACGTGCCCGAGGGCTCCTTCGTGGTGATCGACAACGCCGGCGACACCAGCTGCACCAACTGGGGCTCGCTGCTGACCAAGCTGGCCCAGCGCCGCGGCGTGCGCGGCACCGCCCTGCACGGCTCGGCCCGCGACATCGCCGAGATCCGCGCCGCCGGGTACCCGCTGTTCAGCACCGGCGCCACCATGGTCAGCGGCAAGAACCGGGTGGAACTCGCCGCCACCGGCCGGGACGTCGTCATCGGCGCGGTCACCGTACGGCCCGGCGACATCGTCGTCGCCGACGACAACGGCGCCCTGGTGGTCCCCGCCGAACACGCCGCCGAGGTCGCCGAGCGGGCCGAGCGCGTCGAGCGGACCGAGAGCGCCATCGCCGAGGCCGTCGACGCCGGCCTGCGGCTCGACGAGGCCCGCCGCCGGTACGGCTACGCCAAGCCCTGGGACGACGGCGGCGCCCAGCAGTCCCATGCGTGACCCGGCGGGGAGCGTGGTGGTGGACCTCCACTACCACGCCGGCCCCGACCTCTACCGCCGCCGCCTCACCTCCCTCGGCGCGGGCCGGGCCTACCAGGACGTCGGCGGGTGGGTGGTGCTCAAGAGCCACCTCAGCTCCACCGCCGCGCGCGCCTGGGAGGCCCGCCAGGAGGGGCTGCCGGTCTCCGGCACCCTCGTCCTCAACGAGCTGGCCGGCGGGGTCCGGCCCCGGGCCGTGGAGCAGGCGGTCTACGCCCACGGCCCGGACAGCCCGGCCCGCCTGGTCGTCCACCTGCCCACCCTGGTCGGCCACACCCACTGCTCACCGCTGCGCCGCACCCCGTTCCACCCCCTGCTCGACCCCGAACGGTGGCGGACCCGCCCGGTCCTCGACGACGACGGCCGGCTGCGCCGGGACGTGCGCGAGGTGCTCCGGGCGGCCCGCGACCTGCCGGTCGCGGTGGCCACCGGGCACAGCGACCGGGAGTCGGCGCTGCGCATCGTGGACGAGGCGGTGCGGCTCGAACTGCCCCGGCTGCTCCTCACCCACGCGACCCACCCCATGTCGGGCTTCACCCCCGACAACCTGACCGACCTGTCCCAGGTGCCCGGCCTGTACGTCGAGATCACCGCGCTGACCCTGTTGCTGGGCCATCGCGACGCCGGGCACCTGAGCGAGCTGGTGCACGCCCACCCCCGGGTGCTGTTCAGCTCCGACCTCGGACAGCCCGACCAGCCGGACGTGAAGGAATGGCTGGACCTGAGCACGCAGTGGTTCCGGGCCGCCGGCCTGACGAACCGGGAGATCCGGGCCATCACCTGGGCCAACCCGGTGAACCTGCTGACGCCGTGAACGGACCTTCAACACTCCCCGATCAGGAGCAGTCATGAACGCCCGTACCGACCATGCCGCGCTGCACGCGGACCTCCGACACCTCGCGGACCTGCTCGACGAGACCCTGGTCCGTCAGGAGGGCCCCGAGCTGCTCGGCCTGGTCGAGCAGGTCCGCCTGCTCAGCCGCACCGACGGAGAGGCCACCGCCGAACTGCTGCGCGGCATCGGGCCGGCGACCGCGGCCAACCTGGTCCGCGCCCTCGCCACCTATTTCCACCTGGCCAACGTCGCCGAACAGGTGCACCGCGGCCGCGAACTGCGCGCCGTCCGGGAACGGGCCGGCGCCGCCCTCGCCCGCGTCGTCCAGCAGGCGGCGAGGGAGGCGCCGGAGGCCCTGACCCGGGCGGTCGAGCACCTGAACGTCCGCCCGGTCTTCACCGCCCACCCCACGGAGGCGGCCCGCCGCTCGGTCCTCACCAAACTGCGCCGGATCGCCGAACTGCTGGAGACCCCGGTCCCCGAGGCGGACCGCCGCCGCCACGACGCGCGGCTCGCCGAGACCATCGACCTGATGTGGCAGACCGACGAGCTGCGGGTGGTCCGCCCCGAGCCCACCGACGAGGCCCGCAACGCCGTCTACTACCTGGACGAGCTGCACGCCAACGCGGTCGGCGACGTCCTGGAGGACCTCGCCGCCGAGCTGGAGCGGGTCGGCGTCCGACTGCCCGACGGCACCCGGCCGCTGACCTTCGGCACCTGGATCGGCGGCGACCGCGACGGCAACCCCAACGTCACCCCGGAGGTCACCTGGGACGTCCTGATCCTCCAGCACGAGCACGGCATCAACGACGCCCTGGCGATGGTCGACGAGCTGCGCGGCCTGCTCTCCAACTCCATCCGCTACACCGGCGCCACCGACGAGCTGCTCGGCTCGCTGGAGCACGACCTGGCCCGCCTGCCCGAGATCAGCCCCCGCTACAAGCGGCTCAACTCCGAGGAGCCGTACCGCCTCAAGGTCACCGCGATCCGCCAGAAGCTGGTGAACACCAAGCACCGGCTCGCCGAGGGCGGCAGGCACGAGGAGGGCCGCGACTACCTCGGCACCGCCGAACTGCTGCGCGACCTCACCCTGGTGCAGACCTCGCTGCGCGAGCACCGCGGCGGCCTGTTCGCCGAGGGCCGGCTGGACCGTACGATCCGCACCCTCGCCGCCTTCGGCCTGCAACTGGCCACCATGGACGTGCGCGAGCACGCCGACGCCCACCACCACGCCCTCGGCCAGCTCTTCGACCGGCTCGACGAGGAGTCCTGGCGCTACGCCGACATGCCCCGCGACTACCGGCAGCGGCTGCTCGCCAAGGAGCTCACCTCCCGCCGGCTGCTCGGCCCGGCGCAGCTGGACCGGGCCGGGGAGAAGACCCTCGGGGTCTTCCACACCGTCCGCCGGGCCCTGGACTCCTTCGGGCCCGAGGTCATCGAGTCGTACATCATCTCGATGTGCCAGGGCGCCGACGACGTCTTCGCCGCCACCGTGCTGGCCCGCGAGGCCGGCCTGGTCGACCTGCACGCCGGCATCGCCAAGATCGGCATCGTGCCGCTGCTGGAGACCACCGACGAGCTGAAGGCCGCCGACACGATCCTGGAGGACATGCTCTCCGACCCGTCCTACCGGGCCCTGGTCGCCCTGCGCGGGGACGTCCAGGAGGTCATGCTCGGCTACTCCGACTCCTCGAAGTTCGGCGGTATCACCACCTCCCAGTGGGAGATCCACCGGGCCCAGCGCCGACTGCGCGACGTCGCCCACCGCTACGGGGTGCGGCTGCGCCTCTTCCACGGCCGCGGCGGCACCGTCGGCCGCGGCGGCGGCCCCTCGCACGACGCGATCCTCGCCCAGCCCTGGGGCACCCTGGAGGGCGAGATCAAGGTCACCGAGCAGGGCGAGGTGATCAGCGACAAGTACCTGGTGCCGTCGCTGGCCCGGGAGAACCTGGAGCTGACGGTCGCCGCCACGTTGCAGGCCTCCGCGCTGCACACCGCCCCGCGCCAGGCCCCCGAGGAACTGGCCCGCTGGGACGCCGCGATGGACGTGGTCTCCGACGCCGCGCACGCGGCCTACCGCGCGCTGGTGGACGGCCCGGACCTGCCCGCCTACTTCCTGGCCTCCACCCCGGTCGACCAGCTCGCCGACCTGCACCTGGGTTCGCGGCCCTCGCGCCGCCCGGACTCCGGCGCCGGCCTGGACGGCCTGCGGGCCATCCCCTGGGTGTTCGGCTGGACCCAGTCCCGGCAGATCGTGCCGGGCTGGTACGGCGTCGGCTCCGGGCTGAAGGCGCTGCGCGAGGCGGGTCTCGGCGGTGTCCTGGAGGAGATGCACGAACAGTGGCACTTCTTCCGCAACTTCGTCTCCAACGTGGAGATGACACTGGCCAAGACGGACCTGCGGATCGCCCGGCACTACGTGGAGACGCTGGTGCCCACCGAGCTCCAGCACGTCTTCGCAGCGATCGAGGCCGAGCACGACCTGACCGTCAGCGAGCTGCTGCGGATCACCGGTGAAAGCGAACTCCTGGACGCCCAACCGGGGTTGAAGCAGACCTTCGAGATCCGCGACGCCTACCTCGACCCGATCTCCTACCTCCAGGTCTCCCTGCTCAAGCGCCAACGGGACGCGGCAGCCACGGGCGAGGAGCCGGACCGCACGCTCTGCCGGGCCCTGCTGCTGACCGTCAACGGGGTCGCCGCCGGCCTGCGCAACACCGGCTGATCCCCACCCCCACGAAGCCGGCCCCACGAAGCCACCCCCCCACGAACTCCCCACGAAGGCCCCTCCCACACAAGAAGGCCCAGCCATGACAGAGCCACCCGAACACCCAGGCGCCCCCTCCCGGCGCGGCGTGCTGCGCAGCGCCGTCGTCGCCGGCGCGGCCTTGGCCGTCCCGCTCGCCGGCGGACTCCCCCAGGCCGAGGCCCGGGAGCGGACGCCGGCCGGGGAAGAAGCCCGGACCCGGGCAGAAGCCCAGCCCCGGAAGCCGTCACAGCCCTCCGACCGGATCGGCTCGCTCGGCGACCAGTCCGCCGTCCGCACCTTCACCCTGGGCGACGTCCGGCTCACCTATGTCGTCGACGCCGCCATGGAGTTGGACCGCACCGGCTTCCTGCCCGCCGTCCCCTCCTCCTACTGGGCGGAGCACCCCGAGGAGGTGGCGCCCTCCGGCCGGATCGCCACCTCGGCGGGCGGCGTCCTGGTCGAGCGGGGCCACCGCCGGCTGCTGATCGACGTGGGCCTCGGCGCCAACATGCTCCCGCCGTCGCTCGGTGTCTCCCGCGGCGGGGCACTGCTGCGCACCCTCCGGGCGCTGCGGGTGCGGCCGGAGACCATCGACACCGTGGCCTTCACCCACCTGCACACCGACCACACCGGCATGGGCTTCGTCACCGCGCCGGGCCGGGCGCCGCGCAAGGCGTTCCCGCGCGCCGGCTACCTGGTGGCCGGGGCCGAGTGGGAGCCGTTCTGGGAGCACCAGGTCAAGGTCGGGGCGCCGTCCTGGGACAGCTTCATGGTGCCGATGTCGAAGGTGCTGCGCCGCTTCGACGACGGCGCCCAGGTGTGGCCCGGCGTCACCGCGCTGATCACCCCCGGCCACAGCCCCGGCCACACCACCTTCGTCGTCTCGGCCGGCGGCGGGCGGCGGATCCTGGTGTTCGGCGACGCCTTCCACACCCCGGCCCAGGTGGCCCACCCCGAGTGGCCGTCCGGACCGGACACCAACGTCGACAAGGTGCTGAAGGCCCGCCGGACCCTGCTGGCCGAGCTGCGCAAGCCGCACACCTACGGCTTCGCGTTCCACTTCGGCGACCAGGCCTTCGGCCGGGTCGGGGAGGACGGCCGCTGGCACCCGGTGCCCGCCCGGGCCCTGCTGCCCACCCCGATCCAGTTGCCGTAGTCGGCGTTACGACACCACGTCCTTGCGCGCGAACCCGCGGAACGCCAGCGCGAGCAGCACCACCGCGTACGAGAGCGACAGCGAGACGCCCTGCAGCATGCCGCCCCACTCCAACTGCGGCTGCAGGGCGTCCGCCCACGCGTACTGCCAGTGCGCCGGCAGCCACTCCCGCAGGTCGCCGAGCGCGGTGACGGCGTCCAGCACCCCGGTGATGATCGAGATGAACACCGCCCCGCCGACCGCCCCCAGCGGCGCGTCCGTCGCCGTCGACAGCCAGAAGGCCAGCGCGGCGATCACCAGCTCGCTCAGGAACACGAACGCCACCGCGAGCGCGATCCGGGGCAGCGCCTGCCCGGCCGGCAGACTCGCCCCGGCGGGCAGCTTCAGGTCGCCCCAGCCGTACGCGGCGGTGCCGACGGCCAGCCCGATCGCGGGCAGCATCACCACCGCCGCCGCCGAGAACGCCAGCCCGACCGCGAACTTGCGGGCCAGCAGCCGGGCCCTGGGCACCGGCGCGGCCAGCAGGTAGCGCAGCGAGGACCAGCTGGCCTCCGAGGCCACCGTGTCCCCGCAGAACAGCGCGACCGGGATCACCAGCATGAAGCCGGTGCCCACGAACAGCATGGTGACGGCGAAGTTGGCCCCCGAGGCGGTGGCCAGATCGATGAAGGTGGTCCGGTCCGGCCGCCCCGGGGTGCCGCCGATCTGGAACGCGGCCAGGATGACGAACGGCATGGCCGCCAGCACCCCGCCGATCACCAGCGTGCGGCGCCGGCGCAGCTGCCGCATCGCCTCCACCCGCAGCGGCAGGGTCCGGCTCGCCCGGTACCCCTCGGCATGGTCCGTCGAGACGGCGCTCACGCCGCACCTCCGATCAACGACAGGAACGCGTCCTCCAGGCGCCGCTGCGGTCCGGCGCTCTCCACCGGCACCCCCAGCCGCACCAGCTCCGCCAGCAGCTCGCTCGCCGCGAGCCCGTCCAGCTGCACCAGCAGCCCGCCCTCGACGGCCTCCGCCGAACCGACCCCGGCCAGCGCGCCGACCTTGGCGACCACCGACTCCGGGTCGCAGGAGTCGGCGACACCGATCATCAGCAGCTCACCGGCGCCGACGATCTCCCCGACCGGCCCGGCCGTCACCAGCTGCCCGCGGTCCATCACCACCAGGTCCGTGCAGCTCTGCTCGACCTCGGCCAGCAGGTGGCTGGACACGATGACGGTCCGTCCGCCGGCCGCGTACCGGATCATCACCTCGCGCATCTCGCGGATCTGCGGCGGGTCCAGCCCGTTGGTCGGCTCGTCCAGGATCAGCAGGTCCGGCATCCCGAGCATCGCCTGAGCGATGGCCAGGCGCTGCCGCATGCCCTGCGAGTACGTCCGCACCGCGCGGTCCAGCGCCTCGCCGAGCCCGGCGATCGCCAGCGCCTCGCCGAAGCGGGCGTCCTCCTCCGGCCGTCCGGTGGCCTGCCAGTACAGGCGCAGGTTGGCCCGGCCGGTCAGGTGCGGCAGGAAGCCCGCGCCCTCGACGAAGGCCCCGACCCGCGAGAGCACCGGCGCCCCGGGCCGCACCAGGTGCCCGAAGATCCGAATCTCCCCGGCGTCCGGCCGGATCAGGCCCATCAGCATCCGCAGCGTGGTGGTCTTGCCCGCGCCGTTCGGTCCGAGCAGGCCGAGCACCTGGCCCTGCTCCACCCGGAGGCTCAGGTCCCGTACGGCGTACCGGTCCTGCGCGCCCTTGTAGCGCTTGCTCAGCCCGCTGATCTGCAACGGCACCCCGGCCAGTTCCGGGTCGAACCCGGGCCCGGCGGCCGCCGAACGCCGTCGGCGCAGCACGGGCACCAGCACCAGCGCGGCGGCCACCAGCACGGCCGCCACCGGCAGCAGCCAGGTCCGCGCGGGCAGCGGCGCCGCCTCGGTGACCAGCTCCTCGTCGGTAGGCGCGGTGAGCGCCCCGGCCGGCGCGACCCGGTAGGTGGCCGGCTCGGCCGGCGAGGCGTACGCCAGGTCGGTGGACGCCAGCACCAGCCGCACCCGGTGCCCGGCCGGGAAGGTGTGGTCCACGGCGGGCAGCTGGACGGTCACGGTCTTGCCCGCGTCGGCGCCGGTCACCCGCAGCGGGGCCACGAGCTGCTGCGGCAGCACCGACTTGCCGTCCGGCCCGACGTCGTACAGCTTCGCGAACAGCACCGCGTCCGGCCGGTCCGCCGTCACCGTCACCGGTACGGTCGGCTGCCCGGTCAGGTGCAGCGGCGTGTCCAGCGGCGCCGAGTCGAAGGCGGCGTTCTGGCCCGGGAAGTCCAGCGACAGCCCGGCCCCGAGCGAGGCCGCCTGGCTCAGCGCGCCGATCCCCGGCAGTGTCGAGATCCCCGGCGGCGCCCCGCCGGGCGGGTTGGCGAGCGACTTCTCCCCGCCCGCCAGCTCGATCGAGCGGGTACCGGTCCCGCCCAGCCCCGGGTACCGGTCGGCGGAGGCCCCGCGCAGCACGGCCTGGAAGCCGGTGGAGTCCACGCCCCCGGTCCGGGTCACCCGGAAGGCCGGGCCGGTGTCGTTGCCACGCCCCCGCAAGTAGTGGTCGAACCAGGCGGTCACCCGGTCGTCCACCCGGGCACTGGTGTCCGTCCCGCCGTCGTGCCCGCCCGCGAACCAGTCCACCGAGACCGGCGCGCCGTTGGCCGCCACGGCCTTCGCGATCTTGTCCCCCTGGTCCAGCGGGAACAGCGAGTCCTGCTGCCCCTGCACCACCAGGGTGGGCGCCTTGAGCTGCGTCGCCACCGAGGACGGGCTCGACTTCTCCAGCAGCGCGACGGCCTCCGGATCGGCGTGCCCGGCGGTGGCGACCCGGTCGTACATCTGGCAGAGCGAGTCCAGGAACCGCCCGCAGCCCACCTGTCCGTCCGCCTGCGGCTTGGCCCCGGCCCCGCCGCGCGGCGCCCCGCCGGAGGGCCCGAGGTCCCCGGCCGCGCCGGTGGTGAAGAAGATCCCGGCCCACAGCTTCTTGAACACGCCGTCCGCCGCGGCCGAGCCCTGCACGCCCTGCGGGAACAGCGCGTCGGCCAGGTTCCACCAGGTGATCTGGGTGGCGACGGCGTCGATCCGGTGGTCGTACGCGGCGGCCAGCAGCGCGATAGCCCCGCCGTACGAGGCGCCGGTGATGCCGACCCGGGGGTCACCGGGCCCGTCGAGCTTCACCTCGGGCCGCTGGGCCAGCCAGTCGACCAGGTGCTTGACGTCCTCGACCTCGCGGTCGGGCGCGTTCAGCCCGATCTTCCCGCCCGAGTTCCCGAAGCCGCGCGCCGACCAGGTCAGCACCGCGTACCCCTGCCGGGCCAGCTGCTGGGCGCGCTCCCGCTCGCCGTCCTTGGAGCCGCCGAAGCCGTGCGCCAGCAGGACCGCCGGCCGCGGGCTGCTGCCGGTGGTGAAGAACGAGGTGTCCAGCTGGACCTGCTGAGTGCTGCCGGGAGTCTCCGGCATGCTGAGGAAACGATCCTCCTGGCGAACCGCCTGCTCGCCGCCCGACGCCACCGCCACCGCCACCGTACCGACCCCGGCGACCGCCACCAGGGCCACCGCCCCGGCCAGCACCTTGCGCCGCACCGACCTGCCGCGGCCGCGCCAGCGACGCCATGCCCCACCGAACTCCATGGGGGCAGATCGTATCCGCCGCCCGGGTAGGCGTCCGATAAAGCCACCACCCCTTTTCGCCCGGTTCAGTCCGGTACGCGACGGTATCGTACGGCTCACCCGGCTCTCCCCACTCCGAGAAGGTCCCGTGTTCTGGCCGCTGATCACCCTGCTCGCCACCGTCGCCGCCACCCTGGCGATCGGCTGGATCGTCGACCAGGCCCTCCAACGGATCAGCGCGGGCCACCCCGACGCCCCGCTCTGGTCACTGCTCCGCCGCTGCCGGATCCCGCTCCAGCTCACCGTCGTGACGGCCCTGCTGCTCGCCGCCGACCCGCTCAAGCGGATCCTCCACCTCAAGGACGACGAGGGCGCGCACCACCTGGTCCTGCTGCTCCTGCTCGCCTCGCTCGGCTGGCTCACCGTCCGGGTGGTGGCCGCCGTCCTGGAGGCCGTGCTCAGCCGCTACGAGACGGTCACCGGCGACCCGGCCCGGGTGCAGCGGGTGCACACCCAGATCAGCATGCTGCGCCGGGTGGTCAGCGCGGTGATCGTCGTGGTCACCGCCGCCGTGATGCTGCTGACCTTCTCCGCCATGCGCACCGTCGGCGCCAGCCTGCTCGCCTCGGCCGGCATCATCGGCATCGTGGCCGGCATCGCCGCCCAGAGCACCCTGGGCAACTTCTTCGCCGGCCTGCAGATCGCCTTCGGCGACACCGTCCGGATCGGCGACACCGTGGTGGTGGACGGCCAGCAGGGCACCGTCGAGGAGATCACCCTCTCCTACCTGGTGATCCGGCTCTGGGACCAACGCCGGCTGATCGTCCCGGTCTCCTACTTCGTCAACAAGCCCTTCGAGAACTGGACCCGCCGCGACCCCGGCCTGCTCGCCGCCGTGCTGCTCCACCTCGACCACACCACCCCGGTCGACGAGCTGCGCACCGCCCTGCACACCCGGCTGGAGCAGCACCCCCTCTGGGACGGCACCGAGTGGGCCCTCAACGTCACCGACACCACCCCCAGCACCATCGTCGTCCGCGCCACCATGACCGCCCGCACCCCCGACGACGCCGCCCAGCTCCGCTTCGACATCCGCGAACACCTCATCGCCCACCTACGCGACCACCACCCCCACGCCCTCCCCCGCCTCCGCACCACCGACGGCTGACACCCCGCGCCCCTCTCCCACTCCCCGAAAACAAAGTTCCCCGCGCCCCGAAAGGGGCGCGGGGAACCGCGCGAAGCATGAGGCCGGGCCCGCACGAGCCTCCCGGCCGTCTACAGGACCCGAGTCATCGTCCGATGCGGAATCCCCGCGTCGTCGTACACCGGCCCCTCGGCCACGTAGCCCAGCCGCTCGTAGAACCCGAGCGCCTGCACCTGCGCGTGCAGCTCGACCTCGACGGCCCCGCGCTCAAGCCCCGCCGCCTCGATCGCCCGGACCAGCCCGGCCCCGAGCCCGGTCCCCCGCGCGGCGGCGAGCACCGCGAGCCGCCCGAGCAGCACCCGCCCCTCGACGCCCCCGGTCAGCTTCAGCGCGTGCTCACCGAAGATCAGCCGCCCGGTCCCCAGCGCGGCCCCGTCGGCCCCGACGGCCAGCAGGTGCACCGAGGTCCCGTCGTACTCGTCGTACTCCAGCTCCTCCGGCACGTTCTGCTCGACGATGAACACCTCACGCCGAACCTCCCGCACCAGCGCCAGGTCCGCTTCCCCCTCGGCGACCCGGACCGAGACCGGCACGTCAGCTCTCCGCCGCGATGATGTCCAGCGCCTTCCGCAGGTCCACCGGGTACTCGCTGCTGAACTCGACCCACTGCCCGTCCGCCGGGTGCTCGAAGCCGAGCGAGACGGCGTGCAGCCACTGCCGGGTCAGCCCGAGCCGCTTCGCCAGCGTCGGGTCGGCGCCGTACGTCAGGTCGCCGACGCAGGGGTGCCGCAGCGCGGACATGTGGACGCGGATCTGGTGGGTGCGGCCGGTCTCCAGCTTGATGGCGAGCAGCGAGGCCGCCCGGTACGCCTCGATCAGGTCGTAGTGGGTGATCGACGCCTTGCCGTCACGCGTCACGGCCCACTTCCAGTCCGAGCTGGGGTGCCGCCCGATCGGCGCGTCCACCGTGCCGCTCATCGGGTCCGGGTGCCCCTGGACCAGGGTGTGGTACCGCTTCTCGGTGATCCGGTCGTGGAACTGCCGCTTGAGGTCGGTGTACGCCCGCTCGGACTTGGCGACCACCATCAGCCCCGAGGTGCCGACGTCGAGCCGGTGCACGATGCCCTGCCGCTCGGCGGCACCCGAGGTGGAGATCCGGTAGCCGGCCGCGGCGAGCCCGCCGATGACGGTGGGCCCGGACCAGCCGGGGCTCGGGTGCGCGGCGACGCCGACCGGCTTGTCGACCAGGACGATGTCCTCGTCGTCGTGGACGATCCGCATGCCGTCGACCGGCTCGGCCACGATCTGCACCGGGGCGGCGGGGGCGGGGATCTCGACCTCCAGCCAGGAACCGGCGGTCACCCGGTCCGACTTGCCGGCCACGGCGCCGTCGAGCGTCACCTTGCCCTCGGCGGCCAACTCGGCGGCCTTGGTCCGGGAGAAGCCGAACATCCGGGCGAGGGCGGCGTCGAGGCGCTCGCCCTCCAGGCCGTCGGGTACGGGGAGGCTGCGGTTCTGCGCTGCGGTACTCACCCGTACGAGTATGCCGGAAACGCGGCCCAGCCCCTCCCGCCGGCGGTTGCGACCGGGAGGGCAGGTCCCTACTTGTCGCCCTTGTCCGTCTGCTGGTGGACGGTCCCGTCCGGGTTGCTGCCCTTGAAGGAGAGCAGCACCACGAGGATCCCGCCGCAGACGATCGCCGAGTCGGCGAGGTTGAACACCGCGAAGTGCTGGACGGAGATGAAGTCCACCACGTGCCCGCGGAAGACGCCCGGCGCGCGGAACAGCCGGTCGGTGAGGTTCCCGAGCGCCCCGCCGAGCAGCAGCCCGAGCGCGATCGCCCACGGGAGGCTGTACAGCCGGCGGGCGATCCGCCAGATCACCACGATGACGGCCGAGGCGATCATCGTGAAGACGACGGTCAGCGCCTGCCCCATGCCGAAGGCCGCGCCGGAGTTGCGGATCACCTGGAGGGTGACGACGTCGCCGATCACCTTGATCGCGGCGTGGTTCTCCAGCCTGGCGACGACCAGCAGCTTGCTGCCGAGGTCGATCAGGAAGGCGAGCACCGCGACGACCAGCAGCACGCCGACCCGCCGCCGGCCCTTGGGCTTCTCCACCGCCGTCCCGCCGTCGGTCGAGGCCGCCTCCGCGGGGTCGGTGGGATCGGCCACGGCCACCTCCACGGCATCGGCGGGGTACGGGACGGCGTCGTCCCGGGTCTGGGGGGAACCTTGCGTACTGATGATCCGCTCCGCTGCCGATGGAGCTCCCCCGGGCAGGAGGTGGGGGAGGGTGGTGGGCCGATGCCGCCCTGGAATCCGTCGAGGAACCGCTCCGGACACGTCAGGCGACGTTACGGGGTCGAGCGTACGGCAAGCCCGACCCCCCGCGTCGCCGCGACGGCGCGGTTCAGCGGCGTTCCTGCTTGGCCTTGCACTGGACGCAGAGCGTCGCCCGGGGGAAGGCCTGCATCCGGGCCTTGCCGATGGCCTGGCCGCAGGATTCGCAGATGCCGAAGCCGACGCCTTCGAGCCGCTCCAGGGCGCGCTCCGTCTGGGCGAGGCTGTCCCGGGCGTTGTTGGCGAGCGCCAGCTCGCTCTCCCGCGAGATGTTCTTCGTACCGGCGTCCACCTGGTCGTCGCCGGCCCCGTCGTTGGAGTCCCGCATCAGGCCCGCGATGGCGGCGTCGGCGGCGTCGATCTCGCCGCGCAGCCGCTCCAGGTCGCTGATCAGCTCGTCGTGGAGCTCGTGGACCTCCGCCGAGGTCCACGGGTCCTCGCCGGGTCGGACCGGCAGGGTGGCCGGGTCGACGGATTCGGCTCCGCGCGGCGCGGTGACGATGTCGGTGCTGTTCTGAGGTGCGGTAGTGGTCACGGTCCCCTCCCCTGGATCGGCCGCCACGGCCTTGCGTGCCCGCTTGGTGGCGGTACCCGCGCCGGATGCCTTCTCAGCCATGGCTTCGACCCCATCTACGAACGAATCGAGCCGCCGGTTCCCGGCGGCTTCCAGTGCCGGAACGATAATCCCGATCAAAACCGGTCACAACATGACATACCGGCGCCTCGCGATGATCCCACCCAGGCAGCCGCCCCAACCGCCACGCCCCGCGCGCTGACAGACTTGTGCCCACCTCACCCCCGCCTAACCACCCCCGCCGACCAGCCCGTCCATGCCCGAAACCACCCCCGCGGAAACGGTTTGGACAAACCGACTCGCCCGGCCGATACACTGGGCCTGCAAGGCGCAGATGGGACGAGTACCGACGTACGCAGCCACCAGCGACCCGGGGACGGTGCGAGCCCGGGGGTGTGCACGACGGGAAGATCACCCCGGAGCCGCCGGAAGAACGGCCACCGCGCAGCCCGCGGCGGCCCACTAGACCCGGCAGCAAGCCCAAACAAGAGGGCCGCAACGCACCATCGCGGCCAAGGAGGGTGGTACCGCGGGGCGGCCAGGCCGTCTCGTCCCTCCGGAGGATCCAGTCCCAGCATCCGCCGGAGGTAGACGCCCGCGATGAGCAGCTCCTACAACCCCGTCCCGGCGCAGGTGGACCTGCCTGCCCTGGAGCACCAGATCCTGTCGTTCTGGCAGGACAACAAGATCTTCCAGCGCAGCCTGGAACAGTCCGAGGGCCGCCCCGAGTGGGTGTTCTACGAGGGCCCGCCGACCGCCAACGGCATGCCCGGCGCCCACCACATCGAGGCCCGCGTCTTCAAGGACGTCTTCCCGCGCTACCGGACGATGAAGGGCTACCACGTCGCCCGCAAGGCCGGCTGGGACTGCCACGGCCTGCCGGTCGAGCTGGCCGTCGAGAAGGAGCTGGGCTTCTCCGGCAAGCAGGACATCGAGGCGTACGGCATCGCCGAGTTCAACGCCAAGTGCCGCGAGTCGGTGACCCGCCACACCGACGCCTTCGCCGAGCTGACCACCCGCATGGGGTACTGGGTCGACCTCGACGACGCCTACCGGACGATGGACCCGTCCTACGTCCAGTCCGTCTGGTGGTCGCTCAAGCAGATCTTCGACAAGGGCCTGCTGGTCCAGGACCACCGCGTCGCCCCCTGGTGCCCGCGCTGCGGCACCGGCCTGTCCGACCACGAGCTGGCCCAGGGCTACGAGACCGTGGTCGACCCCTCGGTCTACGTCCGCTTCCCGCTCACCGGCGGCCCGCTGGCCGGCCAGGCGGCCCTGCTCGCCTGGACCACCACCCCGTGGACCCTGGTCTCCAACACCGCCCTCGCGGTCAACCCGACGGTCACCTACGTGGTGGCCACCGACGGCAACGAGAAGCTGGTCGTCGCCGAGCCGCTGCTCGCCAAGGCCCTCGGCGAGGGCTGGGAGCCGACCGGCGAGTCCTTCACCGGCGCCGAGATGGAGCACTGGAACTACCAGCGCCCGTTCGAGCTGGTCGAGATCGAGAACGCCCACTTCGTCCTCAACGCCGACTACGTCACCACCGAGGACGGCACCGGTGTCGTCCACCAGTCCCCGGCCTTCGGTGCGGACGACCTCGCGACCTGCCGCAAGTACGGCCTGCCGGTGGTCAACCCGGTGCTCGCCGACGGCACCTTCGCCCCCGAGGTCCCGCTGGTCGGCGGCCAGTTCTTCAAGAAGGCCGACGAGGCCCTGGTCGCGGACCTGAAGGAGCGCGGCCTGCTTTTCCGCCACGTGCCGTACGAGCACAGCTACCCGCACTGCTGGCGCTGCCACACCGCGCTGCTCTACTACGCGCAGCCGTCCTGGTACATCCGGACCACCGCCGTCAAGGACGCGCTGATCCGCGAGAACGAGGCCACCAACTGGTTCCCGGAGACGGTCAAGCACGGCCGCTTCGGCGACTGGCTGAACAACAACATCGACTGGGCGCTCAGCCGCAACCGCTACTGGGGCACCCCGCTGCCGATCTGGCGCTGCGAGGAGGGCCACCTGACCTGCGTCGGCTCGCTGGCCGAGCTGACCGAGCTCACCGGCACCGACCAGAGCGGCCTCGACCCGCACCGCCCGTTCATCGACGAGGTGACCTTCGCCTGCCGCGACTGCGGCGGCACCGCCACCCGTGTGCCCGAGGTCATCGACGCCTGGTACGACTCGGGCTCGATGCCCTTCGCCCAGTACGGCTACCCGTACCAGAACAAGGAGCTGTTCGAGAAGCGCTACCCGGCGCAGTTCATCTCCGAGGCGATCGACCAGACCCGCGGCTGGTTCTACACGCTGATGGCGGTCGGCACCCTGGTGTTCGACAAGAACAGCTACGAGAACGTCGTCTGCCTGGGCCACATCCTGGCCGAGGACGGCCGCAAGATGTCCAAGCACCTGGGCAACATCCTGCAGCCGATCCCGCTGATGGACCAGCACGGCGCCGACGCCGTGCGCTGGTTCATGGCGGCCGGCGGCTCGCCCTGGTCGGCCCGCCGGGTCGGCCACGGCACCATCCAGGAGGTGGTCCGCAAGACCCTCCTCACCTACTGGAACACCGTCGCCTTCCAGGCCCTGTACGCCCGCACCTCCGACTGGGCCCCCTCGGCGGGCGACCCGGCCCCGGCCGACCGCCCGCAGCTGGACCGCTGGGTGCTCTCCGAGCTGAACACCCTGGTCCGCGAGGTCGACGCGGCCTTCGAGGCGTACGACACCCAGCGCGCCGGCAAGCTGCTCTCCGGCTTCGTCGACGACCTCTCCAACTGGTACGTCCGCCGTGGCCGCCGCCGCTTCTGGCAGGGCGACGCCGCCGCGCTCGCCACGCTGCACGAGGCGCTGGAGACGGTCACCCGCCTGATGGCCCCGCTCACCCCGTTCATCAGCGAGCGGGTCTGGCAGGACCTGGTCGTCCCGGTCACCCCGGACGCCCCGGCCTCGGTGCACCTGGCCTCCTGGCCGGTGGCCGACGAGAGCCTGATCGACACCGAGCTCTCCCGGCACATGGCGCTGGTCCGCCGCCTGGTCGAGCTGGGCCGGGCCACCCGCGCCGAGTCCGGCGTGAAGACCCGTCAGCCGCTGTCCCGCGCGCTGGTCGCCGCCCAGGGCTGGGAGGAGCTGCCCGCCGACCTGCGCGCGCAGATCGCCGAGGAGCTCAACGTCACCACCCTGGAGTCCCTCGCCGAGGTCGGTGGCTCGCTGGTCGACACCACCGCCAAGGCCAACTTCCGCGCGCTGGGCAAGCGCTTCGGCAAGGGTGTGCAGGACGTCGCCAAGGCGGTCGCCGCCACCGACGCCGCCCGCCTGGCCGCCGAACTGCGCGCCGACGGCGCGACCGGCGTCGAGCTCGACGGCGAGACGATCACCCTGTCGCCCGATGAGGTGATCATCACCGAGACCCCGCGCGAGGGCTGGGCCGTCGCCAACGAGTCCGGCGCCACCGTCGCCCTCGACCTGGCCATCACCCCGGAGCTCAAGCGCCTCGGCATCGCCCGCGACGCCATCCGCCAGATCCAGGAGGCCCGCAAGAACTCCGGCCTGGACGTCGCCGACCGCATCGTCCTCCGCTGGCGCGCCACCTCCGAGGAGACCGCCGAGGCCATCGCCGAACACGGCCCCCTCGTCGCCGAAGAGGTCCTCGCCACCGACTTCGCCGCCGGCACGGCCGACTGGACCTCCGAGACCTTCACCGACGAATCCCTCGGCCTCGCCTTCCAACTCCGCAAGGCCTGACCACCCCACCCGAACCGCCGCCCCGCTCCCGAGCCGGGCGGCGGTTCCGCTTTGTCCACCCTCGACACTTCCCGGCACCCTCCCCGCACCCCACGCCTCCCCCGCACCCCCGCACGCCCGCGCGCCCTCCCCATCCCGTGCCCCTGCGCCCCGACACGGGCACGGGCACGGGCACGGGCACGGGGAGCTTCGCACAGCACAAGCCCCCCTCCCGCACCCGCAAGCCCCTCCCGCAATCCGGCCCTCCCCGTCCCCCCTCCCACCCCCGACGCAAAAAGAGCGTCCCCTCCCCGACCCGAAGGTCAGAAAGGGGACGCCCTCAAAGAGCCCTGCTACGACAACCTCAGTTGTCGCCGTCCTCGTCGATCAGGAAGCCCCGCATCGGCGCCGGAGCCTGCTGCATCGGCTGCGGCGGCTGCGGCCGGACCGCCGCCATCGGCTGGGTCATCCCGGCCGGCTGCATCTGCGGAGCCCCGCTGTTGCCACCGGCGGGCTGCCCGCCGAAGCTCGGCGCCGGCGGGTTCCCGCCGAAGGAGCTCTGCCCACCGAACGACGGCGAGCTGCCACCGAAGGACGGCTGGTTCCCACCGAACGACGGTGCACCGGAGGTCATCGCACCGGCACCGGCCGGAGCCATCGACGAGGCCGCCGGCGGCAGCGACGCGGTGGCGGGGATCCGCGGCGGGGCGAGCGAGTCGTCGGCCTGCGACTCCAGCTGACGCAGCTGGGTCTCCAGGTACGACTTCAGACGCGTCCGGTACTCACGCTCGAACGCCCGCAGGTCCTCGACCTTGCGCTCCAGCGTGGCCCGCGCGGACTCCAGCGAGCCCATCGCGACGCGGTGCTTCTCCTGCGCGTCCCGCTCCAGGGCGTCGGCCTTGGCACGGGCGTCGCGCTCCAGGCCCTCGGCCCGGCTGCGCGCCTCGCCGACGATCTTGTTGGCCTCGGAGCGGGCCTCGGAGATCGCCTGGTCGGCGGTCTGCTGGGCGAGCGCCAGGACGCGGGCGGCACTGTCGCCGCCGGGGCCCTGCTGCTGCATCGGGCCGCCCATCGGGCCACCCATCTGCTGCGGCGGACCGCCCATCGGGCCGCCCATCGGCTGCATCTGCTGCTGGCCCATGCCCTGGCCCATCGGGTTGCCCATCTGCTGCGGGCCACCGGGACCGCCCATGGGCTGGAGCATCTGACCGCCCATCGGCTGGACCAGCTGCTGCTGGCCGCCCATGGTCTGGTTCATCTGCTGCTGCGGGCCGCCCATCTGCTGGGGGACACCCGGACCGGCCGGGAGCTGCGGGGCGCCGGAGGGCAGGCCGAGGGGCTGGTTGCCCATCTGCTGCTGGGGACCACCCGGGCCCATCTGCTGCGGACCACCGGGGCCCATCTGCTGCGGGCCGCCCGGACCCTGCTGGCCGGGGACCGGCGGGCCGGATATGGCGGCCGGGACGGGAGCGGCGGGACGCTGCGCGTCCTGCGGCGGCTCCTTCCGCATGTTGGCCTGGTTCTGCGCGGCGGCGCGAGTCGCGGCGGCCAGCTTGGCCCGCAGGTCCTCGTTCTCCCGGAGGAGGCGGGTCAGCTCCGCCTCGACCTCGTCGAGGAAGGCATCGACCTCGTCCTCGTCATAGCCTTCACGCAGGCGGACGGTCGTGAACTGCTTGTTCCGAACGTCCTCGGGGGTCAATGGCATCTCTTCACCTCAACGTGATCGTCGGCACACCGGCATCCTGTCGCATCGCTCACCTACGACTAGGGGTGCACAAGCGAGATCAGGACATACACAATGATCATCAGTACGAAGAAGGACAGGTCGAGCGCCACGCCCCCGAAACGCAACGGCGGAATGAACCGCCGAAGAAGCTTGAGCGGCGGATCCGTGACAGTGTACGTGGCCTCCAGGACCAGAACCATGGCCTTGCCGGGCCGCCACGAACGCGCGAACTGGAAGACCCAGTCCATGACCAGTCGCACGAGCAGGAACACCAGGAAGACGGTCAGGGCGTAGTAGAGCACCGCCCACACGATGTCCATCGCGTTTCCCTCTCCCCGGTCCAGGGCCCTAGGGCCTGCCGCTCGTCACCTGTCGCCAACCACTGTCGATCAGATCCACACGTAAAGTCGTGGCCGGGTCAGCTCTGGTTGAAGAACCCACCCTCGGCGATCCGAGCCTTGTCCTCCGCCGTGACATCGACGTTAGCAGGCGACAGCAGGAACACCTTCTGTGTCACGCGCTCGATACTGCCGTGCAGACCGAAGACGAGTCCAGCGGCGAAGTCTACGAGCCGCTTCGCGTCGGTGTCGTCCATCTCGGTCAGATTCATGATCACGGGGGTACCGCCACGGAACTGTTCCCCGATGGTACGGGCCTCGTTGTAGGTCCGAGGGTGCAGCGTGGTGATGCGGTAGGGCTCTCGTTCGTTCACTACCTTGGGCATGATCACCGGGGCGCTCTTCTCCAGATTGTGGCGGCGTTCGGGTGTGATGGACGACACGGGGGCCATCCTCGGGGTCTCCTGCCGGATCGGCACCGCCGCCGGGACCGGTTGCGGGGCGATCGAGGAGACCGAGGCGGGTGCTGCTGCGGGGGCGGCCGGTCGGGGAATGTCCTCGGTCCGCTCGGTCCGCTGCCCGGTACGGATCGGCTCGGGGTCCGCGTCGTAGTCGTCGTCGGGGTCGTACCCCTGGCCGTCGTACGTCTCGTCCTCCACGAGGCCGAGGTAGACCGCCATCTTGCGCATCGCGCCGGCCATGCTCCTGTCTCCTCCGCTCATGGCCACCTCGCTGACGCTCGGTGGCTGCTTCGCGAAACGCGCACCTTCCGATGGTCGCTCGCTTCGCTCGCTCCGTGCGGACCACCGGCTCCGACTCGACGGCCGGGCCACGGCCCCGCCTGCGGATACCGCAGTCCGCCCACGACGGCCCGTCAAGGCGACGCGCCGTCAGGGTTCGTGGGTAGGGGCCGCGGAGCTGCGATCCACGGTTCGCTAGCGCTCCGGAGAGCTGCTAGATTCTGTCCTATTTTGTCCTGCAGTCTGATCTACTTACCCGGTGACGTTACCCGAGGGGTGACCTCACTCCGAGTACCGCCGTTCCGACGCGCACATGTGTCGCCCCGGCGGCAATCGCCTGCTCAAGGTCGCCGCTCATCCCTGCGGAGACCATGGTGGCAGCCGGATGGGCCGCCCGTACGGCGGTTGCGATTTCCGCCAGCCGGTCGAAGGAGCGCACCGGGTCGCCGGCCAGTGGACCGGCCAGCGGAGCGACGGTCATCACACCGTCCAGTCGCAGCCCGGGCGTGTCGGCGATCGCGTCGGCGAGTTCCGCGACGTCCTCCGGGGCGACCCCGGCGCGGTGCGCGCCCTCACCGTGCTCCTTGTCCAGCGCCACCTGTACCAGGCAACCCAGCTCCGGGCGCTCGGACTTCAGCACCGCCGCCGAGAGCGACTCGACCAGCCGCAGCCGGTCCACCGAGTGCACGTGGTTCGCGTACCCGACGACCGAGCGGACCTTGTTGGTCTGCAGCTGTCCGACGAAGTGCCAGTCAAGAGGAAGGTTTCTGCACTGCTCCGCCTTGGGCGCGGCGTCCTGGTCGCGGTTCTCCGCGACGTCCGTCACCCCCAGTCCGGCCAGCAGCGCGGTGTCCTCGGCCGGGTACGTCTTGGTGACGACGATCAGGGTGACGTCCTCGCGCGGGCGCCCGGCGGCCGCACAGGCGTCCACGATCCGGCGCTCGACCACGTCGAGGTTGGTCCCCAGTTCCTCGAACCGGGCCCGCTGGCCGTCCGTCAGGGCCCCCAGCCAGCTCTTGTCCGGGAAGAAGGGGCCAGGACCCCCCGGGAACGGTCCGTAGATGTCGTTCGTCATCAGTGATCAGAGCCCAACCAGACATAGCTCGCGAGCCGGCCCGTACGCTGCTCGCGACGATAGGAGAAGTGATCGGCGGATTCGAGGGTGCAGACCGATGATCGCACCAGCTCGGTGACCCCCACCGCGGACAGCTGGGCCGCGACCCCCTCCGGCACGTCCAGGGCCGGGGTGCCCCACGAGGTCTCGGCGAAGGCCGCCGGGACCGCCTCGGCGACCTCGGCGCGCAGCCGGGCCGGCACCTCGTAGCAGCGGCCGCAGACCGCGGGGCCGGTCGCGGCGGTGATCCGCGTCGGCTCGGCCCCCAGTTCGACCATCGCCTTGACGACCGCGGGCACCACCCCGGCCGCCAGCCCGGGCCGGCCCGCGTGGGCCGCGCCCACCACGCCCGCCACCGGGTCGGCCAGCAGCACCGGGGTGCAGTCCGCGGTCAGCACCGCGAGCGCGAGCGGCCGGTCGGTGACCACCGCGTCCACCGCGGGAGCCTCCCCCGGCGGCTGGCGCTCCGTCACCACGGCGACCTCGGCGCCGTGCACCTGGTTCATCCACACCACGTCGGCCGGGTTCAACCCCAGCTCCCGGGCGGCGATCGCCCGGTTCTCCCGGACGGCCTCCGGGTCGTCCCCCACGGCACCGCCGAGGTTGAGCTCCCCGTACGGCGAAGTGCTCACCCCGCCCCACCTGTCGGTGAAGGCGAAGTGAGCACCCGCGTGTACCGCGTGATCGATCACTTAAGGAAGTCCGGGACGTCGAGCTCCTCGGCCGGGCTCTCCACGAACGGCTGCCGGACCGGCTGCACCTGCGGCGGCACCGGGGCGGTCGCGGTCGTGGTGGCCTGGGTCTCGGCCGGACGCGACGGGGCGGCCGGGGCCTCCCCCTCCGAACGGGACGTCACCGAGCCGATGCTCCCGTAGGACGGCCGGCCGGCCGGGCGCTCCGGGGTGGCCGGGGAGGCGGGGGTGGTGGACTTGACCACCGGGTCGCGGACGATCGCCGGCGGCTGGCCGCCGTCGAAGCCGGCCGCGATGACGGTGACCCGCACCTCGTCGCCGAGCGCGTCGTCGATGACCGCACCGAAGATGATGTTGGCCTCGGGGTGGGCGGCCTCGCTGACCAGCTGGGCCGACTCGTTGATCTCGAACAGGCCGAGGTCGGAGCCGCCCGAGATGGACAGCAGCACGCCGCGGGCGCCGTCGATCGAGGCCTCCAGCAGCGGCGAGGAGATCGCCATCACGGCGGCCGCCTTGGCGCGGTCCTCGCCGCGGGCCGAGCCGATGCCCATGAGCGCCGAACCGGCCTCCGACATGACGGACTTGACGTCCGCGAAGTCGAGGTTGATCAGACCCGGGGTGGTGATCAGGTCGGTGATGCCCTGGACACCCGAGAGCAGGACCTGGTCCGCGGAGCGGAACGCGTCGAGCACGCTGACCTGGCGGTCCGAGATGGACAGCAGTCGGTCGTTGGGGATCACGATGAGGGTGTCGACCTCTTCGCGCAGGGCGGCGATGCCGTCCTCGGCCTGGTTGGCCCGGCGACGCCCCTCGAAGGTGAAGGGGCGGGTGACCACGCCGATGGTCAGGGCGCCCAGTGAGCGGGCGATGTTGGCGACGACGGGCGCGCCGCCCGTGCCCGTGCCACCGCCCTCACCGGCGGTCACGAAGACCATGTCGGCCCCCTTGAGGACCTCCTCGATCTCCTCGCGGTGGTCCTCGGCGGCCTTGCGGCCGACCTCAGGGTTGGCGCCGGCGCCGAGGCCCCGGGTGAGTTCACGGCCCACATCGAGCTTGACGTCGGCGTCGCTCATGAGGAGGGCCTGCGCATCGGTGTTGATCGCGATGAACTCGACGCCCTTGAGACCGACCTCGATCATCCGGTTGATGGCGTTGACACCACCGCCGCCGATACCGACGACCTTGATGACTGCGAGGTAGTTCTGCGGTGCTGCCACGTCGAAGGCCTCTCGCCTCGAGATTCCGGGTCGGCCCGGCCCGGGCGAGGGGCCGTACCGACGGATGTCGATGGGTAGGGAGCCTGGTTTCTGACTGAATGTCCGAAATGCCGACCACCGACCCCAACCCTAAACTTGACCTTTAGGGTTAGTCCTGTGCCTCCGTCACATCTCCAAGGGACACAGTCTGGTGACACAGGACACTAGGTGGCCCCGGGCACGCGTTTCAACGAACACGCCGAGCTTCCCTTTTTCTTTTGAGCCTATGTGATCATCGGCCGGCAATGGAAACCGGGGTGACCACCAAGGGTCGGGCCGACACTTCGAGGCGTCAACCCCTCCCTCAGGCACAGAATCTAGCGGATCAGCCGGACACCGCCGGCGCCTCCGGCGCACTCACGTCGAAGTTGGCGCCCTTCTGGGCCATCAGCGCCTGCAGTACCCGGGCCTTGCGGTCGTTCTGCTCCGGGCTCCCCCAACGCACCGTCGCACCCCCGCTGAGCTGCAGTTCGATGTCGTCGTAGGAGTGTACGAGGACCGATCCGGCCCGCTTGGCGATCTCCGGCGGAAGGCCGGCGGCCACCGCCACCGCGCCCTGCACCAGCTGGGCGCGGGAGATCACCCCGGACACGTCCTTCGCCTGCTGACTGAGCCGCAGCTCCACCACCGGCACGCCGTCCGGCGGAGCCGCCTCGGTGGCGAAGCTCACGCCGGTGGCATCCACCTGGGTGAACTGGCCGTCCTCCCCCTTGACGGCGGCCGCGGCGGTCCGCTGCACCACCTTGACCTGCAGGGTGTGCGGCCAGCCCCGCCACACCTCGGCCTTGGCCACCCGGGGGATCGCCTCCACCCGGTGCCTGACCTCGTCCAGGTCCACCCGGGCCAGCGGGCCGCCGGCCAGCCCGCCGACCGCGTCGCGGACCTGGTCCGACGTCAGCTTCTCGTCCTTCGTGCCCTGGACGGCGACATCGCGCACGTCCAGCACCGGGGAGTAGAACACCAGCCAGGCCAGCCCGCCCAGCACCACGGCGACGAGCACGCTCAGCACCACGATGCCCCGCCGGGAGAGCCGGAGGCGGGGAGCGGACTCCTCCCCCTCCAGCTCCTCGTCCAGAGGGTCGGCGAGCC
Organism: Kitasatospora sp. NPDC048296; assembly: GCF_043201815.1. Lineage (NCBI taxonomy): Bacteria > Bacillati > Actinomycetota > Actinomycetes > Kitasatosporales > Streptomycetaceae > Kitasatospora > Kitasatospora sp. NPDC048296. The sequence goes on along the minus strand of NZ_JBICZB010000006.1, from coordinate 58,590 downwards.
GACCGTCAGCCACGGCGCCGGCCGCCCCGGTGTGCCTGGATCGCCTCGTACACCATGCCGACCAGCAGGTCGTCGGCGTCCCGGCGGCCGAACTCGGCCGCGGCCCGGCTCATGTCCCACAGCCGCTGGGGGTCGGTGAGCACCGGCAGCACGTTCTGCAGCACCCAGTCCGCGGTCAGCTCGGCGTCGTCCACCAGCAGACCGCCGCCGGCCTTGACCATCGGCTGGGCGTTCAGCCGCTGCTCGCCGTTGCCGATCGGCAGCGGCACGAAGGCGGCGGGCAAGCCGACCGCGGCCAGCTCGGCCACCGTCATGGCGCCGGCCCGGCAGAGCATCAGGTCGGCGGCCGCGTAGGCGAGGTCCATCCGGTCGATGTACGGCACCGGGCGGTACGGCGGCATCCCGGGAACGTCCGCGACCTGCGGCAGCTCGTTCTTCGGGCCGACCGCGTGCAGGATCTGCACGCCGTACTGCTGGAGCCGCGGGGCGATCGCGGTGACCGTCTCGTTCAGCCGGCGCGCGCCCTGGGAGCCGCCGGAGACCAGCAGGGTGGGCAGCCGCTGGTCGAGGCCGAAGTACTGGCGGGCCTCCGGCCGGGTGGCGTTGCGGTCCAGGGTGGCGATGGTCCGGCGCAGCGGGATGCCGATGTACCGGGAGTCGCGCAGCTTGCTGTCCGGGGTGGAGACGGCGACGAAGTCGGTGTACCGGGCACCGATCTTGTTCGCCAGGCCCGGGCGGGCGTTGGCCTCGTGCACCACGATCGGCACGCCGGCCCGTTTGGCGGCCAGATAGGCGGGCATCGCGACGTAACCGCCGAAGCCGACCACGGCGTCGGCGTTGACCCGCTCGATGATCTCCTGGGCGGCCCGGACGGTGCCGCGCAGCCGGCCGGGGACGGTGATCAGCTCGGGGGTGGGCTTGCGGGGCAGCGGGACGGCCGGGATGAGCTCCAGCTGGTAGCCGCGCTCGGGCACCAGCCGGGTCTCCAGACCCTTCTCGGTGCCCAGGGCGGTGATCCCGATGGACGGGTCGTGCCTGCGGAGGGCGTCCGCGAGGGCCATGGCCGGCTCGATGTGACCGGCGGTCCCCCCGCCGGCGAGTACGACATGCACCGAAATTCACCGCTCCCTGCGTGCCGGCCCGGGGGCCGGGCGCGCTGTGGTTCGTCGTCGTGGCAGCACCCGGGCCAGTCGCTTCCTGATCCGGGAGTTCTTGCTCCGGGCGGCCAGGGCCGCCTTCGCGCCCGAGGAGCTGCGTGCCAGGCACAGCAGCACTCCGATCGCGGACATGGCCGACAGCATGGCGGAACCGCCGTAGGAGAACAGCGGGAGCGGGACGCCCGCGATGGGCAGCAGTCCCAGCGCCGACCCCAGGTTGATCATGGCCTGCGCCATGATCCAGGTGGTGGCGGCTCCCGCGGCGTACCTGACGAAGGTGTCCTTCGTACCGATGGCCACACGGATACCCGCGTAGCCTAGTGCCGCGAAGAGACCGATCACCGACAGCGTCCCCACCAGGCCCAGTTCCTCGCCGGTCGCGGCGAAGATGAAGTCGGTGTGCGCCTCGGGCAGCTGGCCCCACTTCTCCACGCCCGCGCCGAGGCCGGTGCCGAAGCCGCCGCCGAGCGCGAACGAGTACACGCCGTGCAGGGCCTGGAAGCAGGCGCCCTCCGGGTCGAGCTTGGTGACACCGATGCAGCCCAGGCGCTCGGCCCGGTGCGGAACGGTGATCACCAGGGCGGTGCAGACCACGACCGCCACCCCGAGGGTGGCCACGAACAGCCGCAGCGGCGCGCCGACCATCCAGAGCAGCGCGAACACCATGGCCACCAGGATCATCGAGGTGCCCATGTCGCCGCCGATCATGATCAGCGCGAGCAGCAGCAGAGCGCCCGGCACCAGCGGCACCAGCAGGTGCTTCCACGAGGTGAGGGTGCCGGCCTTCTGCTTGCGGGCGAGCAGGTCGGCGCCCCAGAGCACCAGCGCGAGCTTGGCGAACTCGGAGGGCTGGAACTGGAAGAACCCGAAGTCCAGCCAGTTCTGGTTGCCGTTGATCCGCACCCCGATGCCGGGCACGGCGACCAGCGCGAGCGCGCCGATCACCCCGAACATCACGGGATAGACGATCACCCGCAGCACCGCCACCGGGACGGAGGCGAAGCCGACCAGCAGGACCAGGCCGAGGATGGCCGCGATCAGCTGCTTGAGGAAGTAGTACTGCGCCGTGTGGTGCTGGTTCAGGGCCAGGATCTGCGAGGCCGAGAAGACCATCATCAGGCCCAGCACCACCAGCAGCAGCGTGGTGCCGACGACCAGCAGATACGGCGTGAGCGGCCGGTCCAGCCAGTACCGCACGCGGGCCCGGAAGGCCTGCAGGCGGCCCAGCGGACCGGCCGACTTGTACTTGGTCGTGGTGGCGGAGATCACTCGCCACGGCTCGGCGGCATCCTGCTTGGAAACGCCGGAATCCGCCCTGCCCTGCCCCGCCACCGCTCCCCGCTTCCTTTCATTGCGGCTCGTTCGCCTCCGGGCCGCTCAGACCCGACGCCGACGGTCGTCGCTCCGATGCCCCTCGTACCTCGGGGCCTCCTCGCTCCTCCCTTTCGGCGTCGGCGCGGCCCTTCGGCTCACTCACCGAGGTTCGACCGTCCCGGACAGCCGGCGCGGCCCTTCGGCTCACTCGCCGAGGTTCGCCAGCTCCCGGACGGCCGCCGCGAACAGGTCGCCGCGCTCGCCGTAGTTGGTGAACATGTCCATCGAGGCGCAGGCCGGGGCCAGCAGCACCGTGTCACCCGATCGGGCGAGCGACGCGGCCGTGCGAACCACCTCGGTCATCGCCACCGCGCCAGTCTGGCCCTCGGCCGCCTCGATCACCGGCACATCCGGAGCGTGTCGCTCCAGCGCCTCGCGGATCAGCGCCCGGTCCTGGCCGATCAGCACGACCGCGCGCAGCCGCTCGGCCGCGCCCTGGACCAGGTCGTCGAAGGTCGCGCCCTTGGCCAGGCCGCCGGCGATCCAGACGATCGGCCGGTAGGCGGCCAGCGAGGCGGCCGCGGCGTGGGTGTTGGTGGCCTTGGAGTCGTCGATGTACGTGACCTCGCGGACCACGCCGACCTCGGCGATCCGGTGGGCGTCCGGGCGGAAGGCCCGCAGGCCCTCCCGGACGGCCTTCGGCTCGACCCCGTAGGCCCGGGCCAGCGCCGCCGCGGCGAGCGCGTTGGCGATGTTGTGCGGGGCCGGCGGGTTGACGTCCTCGACGGAGCCCAGCTCGGCCGCGTTCTTGGTCCGGTCCTCGACGAAGGCGCGGTCCACCAGCAGGCCGTCCACCACGCCGAAGTTCGACGGGCTCGGCGCGCCGAGCCCGAAGCCGATCGCCCGGCAGCCCTCCTCGACGTCGGCCTCACGAACCAGCGCCTCGGTGGCCGGGTCGGCCAGGTTGTACACGCAGGCGACCACGTTGCCCTCGTAGATCCGGCCCTTGTCGGCGGCGTACGCCTCCATCGAGCCGTGCCAGTCGAGGTGGTCGGGTGCCAGGTTGAGCACCGCCGCCGAGTACGGGCGCAGCGAGGGCGCCCAGTGCAGCTGGTAGCTGGAGAGCTCGACGGCGAGCACGTCGTACGGCTCCTCGGCGAGCACCGCGTCCAGCACCGAGACCCCGACGTTGCCGACGGCGGCGGTGCGCTTGCCGGCCGCCGTGAGGATCGAGGCGAGCATCTGGACGGTGGTGGTCTTGCCGTTGGTGCCGGTGACGGCCAGCCAGGGGGCGGGCTCGCCGGTGCCCGGCAGCGGCTTGCGCAGCCGCCAGGCCAGCTCGACGTCGCCCCAGACCGGGACGCCGGCCGCCTCGGCGGCGGCGAACAGCGGGCTGTCGGGCGCCCAGCCGGGCGAGGTGACAACCAGCCGGGTGCCCTCGGGCAGGCTCGCGCCGTCGCCCAGGCGCACCGTGACGCCCAGCGCCTCCAGCTCGGCGGCGCGGGCCTTGAGGCCCTCGCCGCTGCCGCCGTCCACCACGGTGACGCTCGCGCCGAGCCCGAACAGGGCGCGCGCGGCGCTGATGCCCGAGACGCCGAGGCCGGCGACCACCACGGGCAGGTCATTGAACTGTGAATTGATCATCTGGGGATTCGTCATCCGGTCCGGTATCCCGCGTAGAAGAGGCCGAGGCCGACGGCCACGCACAGGCCCTGGATGATCCAGAAGCGGACCACGACCAGGACCTCGCTCCAGCCCTTGAGTTCGAAGTGGTGTTGCAGTGGTGCCATCTTGAAGACGCGCTTGCCGGTCATCCGGAAGGAGCCGACCTGGATGATCACCGACAGGGTGATGATCATGAAGAGGCCGCCGAGCAGGATCAGCAGCAGCTCGGTGCGGGAGCAGATCGCCAGACCGGCCAGGGCGCCGCCGAGGGCCAGCGAGCCGGTGTCACCCATGAAGATCTTGGCGGGCGAGGTGTTCCACCACAGGAAGCCGAAGCAGGAGCCCATCAGGGCGGCGGCCACCACCGCGAGGTCCAGTGGGTCGCGGACGTCGTAGCAGGCGTTGGTGGCGGAGAGGAAGTAGGCGCAGCTCTGCCCGTACTCCCAGACGCCGATGAAGGTGTAGGCGCCGAAGGCCATCACCGAGGCACCGGCGGCGAGGCCGTCCAGACCGTCCGTCAGGTTCACACCGTTGGAGGTCGCGGCGATCATGAAGTAGGCGAAGATGACGAACAGGACCGGGCCGATCGACCACTTGAAGTCGCGCACGAAGGACAGCGACTGGGAGGCCGGGCTGAGCCCGCGGTCGTCGTGGAACTGCAGCGCCAGGATGGCGAACACCAGGCCGACGATCGACTGGCCGGCCAGCTTCGCCTTGGCCCGCAGGCCCAGCGAGCGGCGCTTGACCACCTTGATGTAGTCGTCCAGGAAGCCGACCAGGCCGAGGCCCGTGGTCAGGAAGAGCACCAGCAGCCCGGAGGCGGTCGGGCTCTCGCCCGTTATCGCCTTCGTCCCGAAGTAGGCGATCAGGGTCGCCAGGATGAAGGCGATGCCGCCCATGGTGGGCGTGCCCTTCTTGCTGTGGTGCGCCTTGGGGCCGTCATCGCGGATGTACTGGCCGTAGCCCTGCCGGGCGAGCAGCTTGATCAGGGCGGGCGTGCCGACCAGCGAGAGGATCAGGCCGATCATCCCGGAGAAGAGGATCTGCTTCATCATCGGGCAGCACCGTCCGCCAGGAGGGCCTCGGCCACCTTCTCCAGCCCCACCGAACGGGACGCCTTCACCAGGACCACATCCCCCGGCCGCAGCTGACTGCGCAGCAGCTCGACCGCCGCGTCCGCGTCGGACACCAGCACCGACTCCTCACCCCACGAACCTTCGTTCCTCGCGCCGAGTTCCATGCAGGCCGCCTCGCGTCCGCCGACCGCCACCAGCTTGGTGACGTCCAGCCGGACGGCGAGCCGCCCGATGGCGTCGTGCTCGGCCAGGCTGTCCTCGCCGAGCTCCCGCATCTCGCCGAGCACCGCCCAGGTGCGGCGGCGCTCCGGACCGCGGCCGCCCATCGAGACCAGCGCCCGCAGCGCGGCCCGCATCGAGTCGGGGTTCGCGTTGTAGGCGTCGTTGACGACGGTGACACCATCGGCCCGGTCGACGACCTCCATGCGCCAGCGGGACAGCGCACCCGCCTCGCCCAGGGCTGCCGCGGTGTCGTCGACGGTCATCCCGAGCTCCATCGCCACCGCGGCGGCGGCGAGGGCGTTCGAGACGTGGTGCTCACCGTACAGGCGCAGCTGCACGGGAGCGGAACCGGCCGGGGTGGTGAGCGTGAACGATGGCCGTCCGGTGGCGTCCAGGCGAACGTCGGTCGCCCGCACGTCGGCCTCCGGGGACTCCCCGAAGAAGACCACCTTCGCCCTGGTCCGGGAGGCCATCGCGCGCACCAGCCGGTCGTCCGCGTTGAGGATCGCGGCGCCCTCGGCGGGCAGCGCCTCGACCAGCTCGCCCTTGGCCTCGGCGATCGCCTCCTGGGAGCCGAACTCGCCGACGTGGGCGGTGCCGACGTTGAGCACCAGGCCGATCCGGGGCGGGGTGATCGAGGTGAGGTACTCGATGTCGCCCTTGTGCCGGGCGCCCATCTCCATGACCAGGTGCCGGGTGCCGGCCTCGACCCGCAGCGCGGTCATCGGGTGGCCGATCTCGTTGTTGAGCGAGCCGGGCGGGAAGACGGTCTCGCCGTGGCGCTGGAGCAGCTGGGCGATCAGGTCCTTGGTGCTGGTCTTGCCGGCCGAGCCGGTCAGTGCGACCACGGCGGTGCCCTCGGCGCGGGCGACCACGGTGCGGGCCAGCTTGCCGAGCGCCTCCACCACACTGTCGACCAGGACGGCGGGCACGCCGACCGGGCGGGAGGCCAGCACCGCGACGGCGCCGGCCTCGACCGCCGTGACGGCGTAGTCGTGGCCGTCCACGCGCTCGCCGACGAAGGCCGCGAACAGGCCGCCGGGGCACACCTTCCGTGAGTCGACCTCGACCGGGCCGGTGACCAGGACGTCCGGGTCCGCGCCGTCCAGGGTGCCGCCGACCGCGGCGGCCACCTCGGCGAGGGTCAGTGCGATCACTGCTGCTCTACTCCTCGGTCGCCCCGGGCGGCCGTGGTCCGCGCGATGGATTCACGCAGCACCTCCCGGTCGTCGAAGGGGCGGATCTCGTCTCGTACGTACTGGCCGAGCTCGTGGCCCTTGCCGGCCACCAGCACGGTGTCCCCCGCCTGGGCGCGGGCGACGGCGAGCTGGATCGCCTCGGCCCGGTCGGGGACGACCAGGACGGCCCCGCGCTCGGCCTCGGGCACCGCGGCGGCGCCGGTCAGCATGCTGGCGAGGATCGCCAGCGGGTCCTCGCTGCGCGGGTTGTCGCTGGTCAGCAGGGCGGTGTCGGCGAGGCGGGCGGCGATGGCGCCCATCGGGCCGCGCTTGTGCGGGTCGCGGTCGCCACCGCAGCCGACGACCACGTGCAGGCGGCCCTTGGTGACCTCGCGCAGCGAGGCGAGGACGGCCTGCAGGGCGTCCGGCTTGTGGGCGTAGTCCACGACGGCGACGAACGGCTGTCCGGCGTCCACCCGCTCCAGCCGGCCCGGCACGCCGGGGACGGCGGCGACGCCGGCCACGGCCAGCTCCAGCGGCAGCCCGGCGGCGACCAGCACGGTGATCGCGGCCAGCGCGTTGGAGACGTTGAACGGGCCGGGCAGCGGGACGGCGGCGTCCGCCTGCGCGCCGTCCGGGCCGAGCACCCGGAAGGTGGAGCCGGTCGGACCGAGCTGGACGTCCACGGCCCGCCAGTCGGCCTCAGCGGCGCCGGCGGCCGAGAAGGTGGTCACCGGGATCTTGGCCTCGGCGGCCAGTCGGCGGCCGTACTCGTCGTCCAGGTTGATCACGCCGTGGCGGGACTTGCCGGGCTGGAAGAGCCGGGCCTTCGCCTGGAAGTAGTCCTCCATGTCCGGGTGGAAGTCGAGGTGCTCGGGGGTGAGGTTGTTGAACAGCGCGACGTCGTACGCCACCCCGTCGGTGCGGCCGAAGACCAGGGCGTGGCTGGAGACCTCCATGGTCACCGCGTCCGCGCCGCGCTCGGCCATCACGCCGAGGATCGCGTGCAGGTCGGTGGCCTCGGGGGTGGTGCGCTCGCTCTTGATCCGCTCCTCGCCGACCCGCATCTCCACGGTGCCGATCACGCCGGGGCTGCGTCCGGCGCCACGCAGACCGCCCTCGACCAGGTACGAGGTGGTGGTCTTGCCGTTGGTACCGGTCAGCCCGATCATCAGCAGCCGCTCGGACGGGCGGCCGTAGACGATCGCGGCCAGCTCGCCCATCCGGGCCCGCGGCCGGTCGACGACCAGCAGCGGCAGGCCGGTGGGGGCGGCCAGCTCGGCGCCCGCGGGATCGGTGAGCACGGCCACCGCGCCGGCGTCCGCGGCCTTGGCCGCGAAGGCCGCGCCGTGGTGGTTGGCGCCCGGGAAGGCCACGTACACGTCGCCCGGGCGCACCACGCGGGAGTCGTGGGTGACGCCGGTGACGGCGCCGCCCTCGACGGGCGGCAGGCCCAGCTGAGCGGCCAGCTCGGCGAGCGGCAGGGCGGCGGCCCCGGTCGGGCGGGGCGGACTCACGGTGGTTTGATCGGGTTTCGGCACGGCGGGAAGGCTATCCGCCGAAGGGTGCCCAGGGCCAAACCGGGCCTTCTCGGCGTCGCCGGCCGCAGCGGCCCGCTGGTTGCTCATCCGTGCTCACGGCTTCCACTCGACGGGCAGGTTGGGCGCCTGGCTGCCGCTCGGCGGGACCTGCATGGTCTTCAAGGTGAACTCCATCACCTGCTTGAACACCGGCCCGCACAGCTGGCCGCCGAAGTGGCCGTTGACCGGGCCCTGGAGGGTGCAGGAGACGGTGTAGCGGGGGGCGTCGGCCGGGGCGAAGCCGATGAAGGAGGCGGTGTAGCCGTCGTAGCCGACCCCGTTGGCGGCCCCCCGGTTGGCGGTACCGGTCTTGCCGGCGACCCGGTAGCCGGGGATGGCGGCCTTGCCGCCCGTGCCCTGCTCGTCGTCGACGACCGACTCCAGCATCGAGGTGAGGGTCTTGGCGGTCTGCTCGCTGACCACCCGGGCCTGCTCCCCCGGCGGGGTCGGGGTGAACTTGCCGTCCGGCCCGGTGGTGCCCTGGACGATGCTGGGCGCGACCCGCACCCCGCCGTTGGCGATCGTCGAGTACACCGAGGTGGCCTGCAGCGCGTTCATCTGCAGCGGGCCCTGGCCGAAGGAGATGTTGTACTTCTCCGAGGCGACCAGGTCCTCCGGCTTCTTGAGCATCCCGGTGGTCTCCCCGGGGAAGTTCAGGCCGGTCGGCTGGGCCACGCCGAACTTGCGCATGTAGCCGTCCAGCACCTGGTTGGCCTTCAGCTGGTCCCCGTCGCCGAGGGTCTCGACCGCCTCGATGGTGCCGATGTTGGAGGACTTGGCCAGCACCCCGGCCAGGGTCAGGTACCAGTCGCCGTGCGGAACGTCGTCCTTGAACTGCTGGCCCGCCCGGACGAGCGTGCCGGGCACGGTGACCTTGGTGTCCCAGTTGGCCTTGCCGGAGTCCAGGACGGCCGCCAGGCTCATCAGCTTGGCGGTGCTGCCCGGCTCGTAGGCGTCGACCAGGGCCGGGTTGCCCATCTGGGACTGCTTGGAGAGGCTCAGGTCGTTCGGGTTGAAACCGGGCGCGGTGGCCATCGCGAGGACCTGACCGGTCTTCACGTCCTGGACCACCACGTAGCCCTTCTCCGCGCCGGAGTTGGCCACCTGGTCGGTGATCGCCCGCTGGGCGGCCCACTGGATGTCCCGGTTGACGGTCAGCTTGACGTCGCTGCCGGGCACGGCCTCGTCCATCGAGCCCCCGGCGGTGGGCACCAGCCGCCCGCCCGCCTGGGCGTAGCTGCTGTGGCCGTCCTTGCCGGCCAGCAGCTTCTGGTACTGCAGTTCCAGACCGCCCGCGCCCGCGCCCTCGCCGTTGACGAAGCCGATCAGGTTGGCGGCCAGGCCGTCCGCCGGGTAGACCCGCTTCTGGGTCTCCTGGTTGAACACCCCGGCCAGCGGGTTGGCGCACTCGTTGTCCACCCGGGCCCGCCCGCCCTGGTCGGCGGGCTTGCCGAGCAGCTTCTTCTGGGCCAGGCAGGTGCGCGAGCCGGCCTGCTTCTCCAGGGTCGACTTCAGGTCGCTGATCTGGTTCTTGGCAGCCGGGGTCTGCTGGGCGGCGAGCCGCTTGTAGCGGGTCTTGGGGGTGTGCAGATCGGTGGCGAGCTTCTCCTTGGGCACGCCGAGGATCGGCGACAGCAGGGCGGCCGCCTGCTCCGGCGCGTCCGGGATGCCGGTCGCCTCCGGGGTGAACATCGCCGGGTCGGCGGTGATGTCGTACGCGTCGACGGTGGCCGCCAGCGCGACCCCGTCGGAGGACGTTATCGAGCCACGCTCGGCGGTGATCGGGATGTTCAGGTAACGGTTGGTGTTGGCGTCGGCGGCCAGCGCGTCGGCGTCCACCAGTTGGAGCTGCACCAGACGCCCGGCGAAGACCGAGAACACCAGGGACAGCACCACGGTGATCACCCGCAGCCGGCGCTTCGGCTCGGCCAGCTTCAGCGCCTTGGGGCGCTGCGGCGGGCGGGTCTTCGGACGCGGCCGCACCGCCGCCTGGCTGCGGGCCGGCGGACGGCCCTCGGGGCGGCGCTGCTGCGGCGCGCGCGGGGTACGGGCAGCGGCGGCCTTGGCGGGCTGGGCCTTGGCCGACTGGCCGCGCGCGGGCTGGCCCTTGGCGGCCTGCGGCTTGGCGGGCTGAGGCTTGGCGGGCTGCGGCTTCGCGGACTGGCCCTTCGCCGGCTGGCTGCGGCCCGCGGCGGGCCGGGGCGCACCGGTGCGCGGCGGCTGACGACGGCCCGAACCGGAGCCGGAGCCCGAGCCCGACGGCTGACGGGGAGTGGTCACCGGTTGCCACCCCCGTGCGGCGCGGGCGAGACCGGGTTGAGCTGGATCACCGAGTCACCGGCCGAGGCCGCCGGGGTCGGCGCCGACGGGGCCGCGGCCGGGGCGGTCGGCTGGGCGCTCGGCTGCGCGGTGGGCCGCGCCGAAGGCGCCGGGGCGCCCTGCGCGGCCGGGGAGGCCTTCATCGGCCACGGATCGACCGTCGACTTCTTCACCGGCGGGCTGTCCTGCGCCGGTCCGGGCGTGCCGATCACCTTGCCTCCGTTCGGCACGTCCAGGAAGGCCATCCCCCCGGCCGGGATCATGCCCAGCTCCCCGGCCCGCTTGGCCAGCGCGTCCGGGGCCGAGCTCTGGTCGATCTCGTGCTGGAGGCTCTGCTGCTCGTCGGTCGCCTTGGTGGTCTGCTTCTGCAGCCGGGACAGCTCGAAGGAGCCCTCGTTGAGCGCGGTGTTCAGCGCCAGCAGCCCGAACAGGCCGCCGGCCAGCAGCATCACCACGAGCACCGCGAACGGCGTGCGCCCCCGCACGGGGCGCCGCCCCGGCCGGACCGTGATGCGCGCCCTGCCCTGTCCGGGGAGTCCTCCCCGCCCCGCCCGGACCTCACCGGCCACCGGCCCCACCGCTTTCCTCCGCCCTTCGGACCCCGCCGGGACTCAGCCCCGCTTGCTTCGGTCCCTGATCCTCTCCGCCACCCGCAGTCGGACGGGCGCGGCGCGCCGGTTCTCCTCGATCTCCTGCTCGGTGGCCAGCTCGGCACCTCGGGTGATCAGTTTGAGCCAGGGCTGGTGCTCCTCCGGGATGAACGGGAGCCCCGGCGGGGCAGTGCTGGTCGCCCCGGCGGCGAAGTACTGCTTCACCAGCCGGTCCTCCAGCGACTGGTACGACATCACGACCATCCGGCCGCCGAGCGCCAGGACGTCCAGCGCCCCCGGGATCGCCCGGTCCAGGACCTCCAGCTCGCCGTTGACCTCGATCCGCAGTGCCTGGAACGTCCGCTTGGCCGGGTTCCCGCCGGTCCGACGGGTCGCCGCCGGAATGGCGTTGCGCACCAACTCGACCAGACGCGCGCTGTTGGTGAACGGTTCCTTGGCCCGCTCCCGCAGGATGACCGAGGCGATCTTCCCGGCGAACCGCTCCTCGCCGTACACCTTGAGGATCCGGGCCAGGTCACCGTGGCTGTAGGTGTTCAGCACCTCTGCCGCGCTGATCCCACGGGTCTGGTCCATCCGCATGTCCAGCGGCGCGTCCTGGGCGTACGCGAAACCGCGGTCGGCCTCGTCCAGCTGCATCGAGGAGACGCCGAGGTCGAACAGGATGCCGTCCACCTCGTCGATGCCCAGGCGCTCCAGCACCTCGGGGATCTCGTCGTACACCGCGTGCACCAGGGTGGCCCGGTCGCCGAACGGGGCCAGCCGCTCGCCGGACAGCTTCAGCGCCTGCGGGTCGCGGTCCACCGCGACCAGCCGGACCTCCGGGAACTGGGTGAGCAGCGCCTCGCTGTGCCCGCCGAGTCCGAGGGTGGCGTCCACCACCACGGCACCGGGGCGCGAGATCGCGGGGGCGAGGGCGTCCATGCACCGCTGCAGCATCACCGGAACGTGCTTGGGACCCGGTTCGTTGGTGGTCATGCGCGGTGGCGCCCTTCCTCGGTGCGGAGCAGCCCGATCTCCGGGAGCTCCGACCATTCTCGCCCACCGTCCCCCGACACGACGACGCGGCCCGTGGTCCCCGCCCGCTCAGGGGGAAGGTCGTGACCGCCCGGCGCCGGGGAAGGTGCGCCAGGTGGGCACGGAGCGGGTGGAGGCCATGAGCCGCATCGACCGGTCCACACCGGCCGACAAGGCCCGGTTGACGGGCTCCGGCGGGTGTGCTCCACTGCGGCGCAACTCTATCGCGCGGCCCCCGGCAGTCAATGGTCCGCTCCGGCGCACCACCCGGGCGGCGGTACGGATCACCGCAGGTCGCGGCCGTCGGAGCGGTCCGGTGGAGGCCCCGGCCGGCGAGCCCCGACGAGCGCCACGCGCCCCCGTCGAGCGACCGGGTACGAACCCACTCCGGGACCAGCTCGGACAAACCCTCCCGTTGTCGCTATGCACTCGATCACAGCGGCCGGTTCTGTAGCTCCCGACCCCACCGCGGGGCCCGGAATCGCACTAACGTCGCCACCATGACAGTGACCCCCGACCGGCCCACGCCGAACGCCGCTGCCGACACCACCCGACCCGTCATCATCGACCGTTTCGTGACGGCCAACCGCGAGTACGCGGTGACCTTCCGGGACGGCGGCATGGACGCCCGCCCGGTGCAGAAGATCGCCGTGGTGGCCTGTATGGACGCCCGCCTCGATCTGTTCGCGGCGCTCGGCCTCGAACTGGGCGACGCGCACGTCATCCGCAACGCGGGCGGCGTCGTCACCGACGACACCATCCGCTCCCTGACCATCAGCCAGCGCGCCCTCGGCACCCGCTCGATCGCACTGATCCACCACACCGGCTGCGGCCTGCTCGGACTCACCGAGGACTTCCGCCGCGAGCTGGAGCTGGAGGTCGGCCAGCGCCCGCAGTGGGCGGTGGAGTCCTTCGTCGACCTGGACGGCGACGTCCGCCAGTCCATGCAGCGGGTGCGCACCTCCCCGTTCCTGCTGCACACCGACGACGTGCGCGGCTTCGTCTTCGACGTCCACACCGGGCTGCTGCGCGAGATCGTCTGATACTCGCCCGCTCTCCTCCGGGCATTCGGGAACAGCCGAATGGTGACTTCGGGCCACCGCCCGGGGGAGAATGCGCCTGCCGGTCGGACCCCGAACCACCTGGGGCGGCCGGGCCGCAGGCCGCCACCCCGGCGCCGGATCCGCCGTCGGAACCGCCCCCGGGACGGCCGCGTCAAGCATGGGGTGGGGGTCCGGCCTCGGGTGAGGCTGGCACAGGGTGCCAGGGAGCGTAAACGGGTGACGAGCTACAACGACCAGGCCGGTCTCGGCAGTCCTGCGGGGGGCGAACAGAGGGCGAACGGGTACCGCCAGGTCGGACTCCCCGAGCTCGCCGCGGTCGTGGACCGTGTCCGCGCCAACATCGAGAGCGTGATCGAGGGCAAGCCGGAGGCCGTCCGGATCGCCCTGACCGTCCTGCTCGCCGAGGGCCACCTGCTGCTGGAGGACGTGCCCGGCGTCGGCAAGACCATGCTGGCCAAGGCGCTCGCCCGCTCGGTCGACTGCACCGTGCGCCGCATCCAGTTCACGCCCGACCTGCTGCCCTCGGACGTCACCGGCACCAACATCTACGACCAGCAGCGGCACGACTTCGAGTTCCGCCCGGGCGCGATCTTCGCCCAGATCGTGGTCGGCGACGAGATCAACCGCGCCTCGCCCAAGACCCAGTCCGCGCTGCTGGAGTCCATGGAGGAGCGCCAGGTCACCATCGACGGCACCAGCTACGAGCTGCCCTCGCCGTTCATGGTCGTGGCCACCCAGAACCCGGTCGAGATGGAGGGCACCTACGCCCTCCCGGAGGCCCAGCGGGACCGCTTCATGGCCCGGATCTCGATGGGCTACCCCAGCCCCGAGGCCGAGTTCGCGATGCTCGACGTGCACGCCGGCGCCAACCCGCTGGCCGACCTCCAGCCCGTCGCGCACGCCACCGACATCCTCAAGCTGGTCGACCTGGTCCGCACCGTGCACATCGCCGACCCGGTGCGCCGCTACGCCGTCGACCTGGTCTCCGCCACCCGCACCAGCCCCGAGCTGCGCCTGGGCGCCTCGCCGCGCGCCACCCTGCACCTGGTCCGGGCCGCCCGCGCCGCCGCCGCGCTGGACGGACGCGACTACGTCACCCCGGACGACATCCAGCGCCTGGCCGTCCCGGTCCTCGCGCACCGCCTGATGCCGACCGCCGAGACCCAGCTCAGCCGCCGTACCTCCGAGCAGATCGTGACCGACCTGGTCGCCCGGCTGCCGCTGCCGCGTCCGCAGGGCGGCCCGGCCGTCCGGAGGGGCTGAGGTGGCCTCATCCGATCAGACGGGTGGACTGCGGGCCGGACTGCGCGGCCTCACCACCCGCGGCCGCTCCTTCCTCGCGGCCGGACTGACCGCGGTGGTCTGCGCCTACCTGCTCAACCAGGACGCCCTGCTGCGGGTCGGCGTGCTGCTCGCCGCGCTGCCGCTGGTCGCCGCCCTGGTGGTCGCCAACACCCGCTACCGGGTGGCCAGCGGCCGCCGGCTCAACCCGCACCGGGCGATCGCCGGCCAGGAGGCCCGGGTCCACCTGCGGGTCGACAACGTCTCCCGGGTGCCCACCGGCCTGCTGCTCCTGGAGGACAAGGTCCCGTACGTGCTCGGGCCGCGCCCGCGCTTCGTGCTGGACCGGGTCGAGCCGCGCGGCTTCCGCGAGGTCTCCTACCGGGTCCGCTCCGACCTGCGCGGCCGCTACCCGCTCGGGCCGCTGCACCTGCGGCTGTCCGACCCGTTCGGGATGTGCGAGGTCAGCCGCTCCTTCACCGCCTCCGACGTGCTCACCGTCGTCCCGCAGGTCCAGGCGCTGCCGCAGGTGCGGCTCAGCGGCGAATGGATCGGCCAGGGCGAGAGCCACGCCCACACCCTCGCGCTGGCCGGCGACGACGACGTGATCCTGCGCGAGTACCGGCCCGGCGACGACCTGCGCCGGGTGCACTGGCGCTCCACCGCCCGGTACGGCGAGCTGATGGTGCGCCGCGAGGAACAGCCGCAGAAGGCCCGGGCCACCGTCCTGCTGGACACCCGCGAGGTCGGCCACCGCGGCAGCGGCCCGGCCTCCTCCTTCGAGTGGGCGGTCAGCTGCGCCGCCTCCGTCGCCGTGCACCTGCTGGAACGCGGCTACCAGACCCAACTGCTGACCGACACCGGCCAGTGGGTGCCCGGCCCCGGCACCGGGGGCAACAACGTCGCCGCCGACACCTCCGGGCTGATCCTGGACGCCCTCGCGGTCGCCGACCTCTCCGACGGCGGCGGGCTCTCCCGCGCCGAGGAGCCGCTGCGGTCCGGCGGCGAGGGCCTGCTGGTCGCCGTCATCGGCGCGCTGGACGAGGCGCAGACCGCCCGACTGGCGCGGCTGCGCAGCCGTACCGGCGGGGCGATCGCCTTCCTGCTCGACACCGACACCTGGGCCGGCCTGCGGATGCTCGCCCCGAACACCGGCGGCGACGAGTTCCGCAAGCGGGTCCGGCAGCTGCGCGAGGCCGGCTGGACGGTCCTGCCGGTGCGCGCCGGGGACTCCGTACCGGACCTGTGGCGGGCCGCCGAGGGCGCCAAGACCACCGCCCCCTACCGAGAAGAGGCCGGCGCGTGACCACCCGGGCCAAACTGACCGTGTACTCGGCTCTGGCCACCACCCTCGCCGCGCTGTGCATGTTCCCGCTGCTCACCACCCGGAGCTGGCTCACCCACGCCGTCCTGGTGATCGCCGTGATCGCGGCGGTCGGAGCGGGCCTGCGCCGTTCCCCGCTGTTCCGCTGGACGGTGCCGGTGGCGCAGCTGCTGGTGCTGCTCCTGCTGATGCTGATCGGCTTCGCCGGCTCCGGGATGACCGGCGGCGTGCTGCCCGGCCCGAACGCGATGCGGGTGCTGAGCCGGGTCTTCTCCTCCGGCATCGACGACATCACCCAGTACGCCATCCCGGCGCCTCCGACCGCCGGACTGCGGCTGATCCTGGTCTCCTCGGTCGGCCTGATCGCCGTCCTGGTGGACACCGTCGCGGTGACCTACCGGCGCTCCGCGCTGGCCGGGCTGCCGCTGCTGGCGCTGTACTCGATCGGCAACGGCCTGGCCGGGGACCACGGCAGCTGGGTCTGGTTCGGCCTGGCCGCGGCCGGCTACCTGATGCTGCTGTTCGCCGAGGGCCAGGACCGGGTCTCCCGCTGGGGCCGGGTCTTCCGCGGCGGCGCGCGCGGCACGGTCGGCTCCAGCCGGGTCAGCCCGGGCGGCCAACAGGTCGGCGTCCTGGCGCTGGCCCTGGCGATGCTGCTGCCGGTCTTCCTGCCGCGCTGGGACTTGGGGCTGCTGGACTCCGGCTCCGGCGGGTCCTCCGGCAAGGGCACCTCGGGCAGCGTGACGACCAGCCTCGACCCGCTGGTCAGCCTGGAGGCCGCGGTCACCAAACCGACCGACACCGAGCTGCTCAGCTACACCCTGGACAGCGACCTGGCCGACCAGATCTACCTGCGCACCGGCTCCCTGGACCAGTTCGACGGCACCAACTGGAAGCTCAGCAGCCCGGTCGTCAGCGACCTCCCGGCCACCCTGCCCTCCCCCGAGGGCCTGCGCAGCACCGACGTCCCCCGGATCCAGGGCGACTTCCAGGTCAGCGACCGGTTGGAGAAGAGCTGGCTGCCGATGCCGTACCCGGCCGCCTCCGTCCAGCTCCCCAACCGCGGCGACTGGAAGCTCGACCCGCTGACCCGCACCGTGGTGCCGACCAACGACAAGGCCATCCGCGGCCTGCACTACCAGGTCACCTCGCTGGACCTGCGGCCCACCGCCGGCGAGCTGCGCGCCGCGCCGCTCGCCCCGCAGGACATCCGGGACCACTACACCGCCCTGCCCGCCGACCTGCCGCCGGTGGTCGCCGAGCAGGCCAAGGCCGTCACCGCCAAGGCGCAGAACGACTACGACCGGGCGACGGCACTGGTGAACTGGTTCACCGGCCCGCAGTTCAAGTACGACACCAACGTCGCGGGCGGCACCGGCAGCGACGCGATCGCGGTCTTCCTGCGCGACCACCGGGGCTTCTGCGTGCACTTCGCCTCCACCATGGCGGCGATGGCCCGAGTACTGAAGATCCCGTCCCGGGTCGCGGTCGGCTTCACCCCCGGCGACAGCAAGGGCGGCGACGTCTACTCGGTCACCGGCCGGATGTACCACGCCTGGCCCGAGTTGTACTTCTCCGGCTACGGCTGGATGCGCTTCGAGCCGACCCCGAGCCGCGGTGTCCCGGCCCACTACCAGGAGGCGTCCAGCGCCCCGACCACGGCGCCCACCCAGCAGCCGACCGCCGCCGCGTCGAGCGCGGCCGCCGTCCCGGCGCCGACCAGCAGCTCGGACTGCACCGCCAAGCAGCGCCAGCTGGGTGACTGCGGCGCCAGGAACAAGGCCGCCGACAAGGCCGACGAGCAGTCCTGGCCGCTCTCCTCGCAGGTGCTCGGCGCCCTGACCGCGGTACTGGTGGTGATCGCACTGCTGCTCGCCCCGATGCTCTGGCGCACGGCCCTGCGCCGCCGCCGGCTCGGCGGCGGCGGACGGCGCCGCCCCGGCGGGGACGGCCCGCTCGAACTGACCGACGCCCAGGTGCTGGCCGCCTGGGACGAGCTGATCGACTCCGCCTGGGACCTCGGAATTCCCCCGGACGAGTCACGCACCCCGCGCTCGGCCGCCCGGAGGATCACCGAGAAGGCGGCGCTGGACGCGGACGCGGCGGCGGCCGCCGGGCGCCTGGCGCTGGCCACCGAGCGGGTGCTCTACGCCCCGGCCGGGCAGGTCACCACGGCCGCGCTGGCCGCCGACGTCCGCACCGCCCGGCACGGTCTGTGGGCCGGCGCCGGGCGGCTGGACCGGGCCCGGGCGCTGCTGCTGCCGCCGTCCTCGGCGCAGCTGTGGTGGCGGACCTCCGACGCGGTGCGGGCGGCCCGTACGGCCGTCGGCACCCGGGTCGGCCGGGCCGTCGAGGCGGTCACCGGGCCGGTGCGGCGGGTGTTCACCCGGCGCGAGCGGTCCACCCCTCAGGACTGAGCCGTCCTGAACCGGCAAGAAGCCGGGGCGGGCAGTCGATCGACTGCCCGCCCCGGCTTCCTGTGTCCTACGCTTTCGTCGAGCGGCTCAGAAGCCGCCGGTCTGCTCGTCCCGGCGGCGCTGCCAGCGCTGTTCCACGCGGTCCATCATCCCGGCCTTGCGGCGCGGGGCGGCGGCCTGACGGGGGCCGGAGCCCTGGCCCGCGGGCCCACGGCGCCAGCCGGTCACGGCGAACACCGCGCACCCGAGCATCACCAGGAAGCCCACGACGCTGACCCAGATCTGGTCCGGAACGACCATGCCGCCCATCAGCAGGCCGATCCCCACCACGAAGCCGGCGATGGCCAGATAGACCCGCCGACGGGTGTAGGTGCGCAGCCCGGTTCCCTCAAGCGCTGTCGCGAATTTGGGATCTTCGGCATACAGCGCTCGCTCCATCTGGTCGAGCAGTCGCTGCTCGTGCTCCGAGAGCGGCACGGAGTCCTCCTACTCGTCGGTCGCGGGTGCGACCGGTCCGCCACCCCGGTCGGGGAGGCAAGTCCAATCAGCCTTGGGCACACGGTCGGACGCCTGTGCGGGGGGACCCGGCCCGTGTCGTCCATATGCCCCACGCATCCGGCTGTCATGCTTTCCGGCTTTACCCAGATCATACGGTCCGTGAGCCCGTTACGGGGTGGTCTGCGCCGCGTGGGACGGGCCACTTCGACCGGGCGGGGCCGCACCCGTCTCAACGCGGGGCGGCTAGGACAAGTGCCCGATGCGGTGGAATCGGCCCGGAGCCGGGGACGATTCGCGAGCGCACCGGGGCAAGGCGCAGGAGACCGGCACCCGTCCGGGAAGCGAACCGCCGCCGCACGGCGTGCGAACCGTACGGCGGCGGGCGGGCCCCCGGGCTCGGACCGAGGGCCCGGCGGAGGCTCGGCGAGGGCTCAGGCCAGGGTGGCCAGCAGGTGCAGCTGGGTGGCGACGGCGTGGAAGGCGGGCTGCGCGGCGGCGGCCTCCTCCAGCTTCAGCAGCGCCTCCATCGCGCCCGGCTCGGTGTCCACCAGCACGCCGGGGACCAGGTCGGCGAAGACCCGGACGCCGTGCACCGACTCGACCCGCAGGCCCGCGCCCTCGGCCAGTCGACCGAGCTCCTCGCCGGTGAAGCGGCGCGGCATCGGGTCCTGCTCGCCCCAGCGGCCGTCGACGGCGGAGAGTACCGTCCGGGCCTCGTTGAAGTGGCCGGCCAGCGCGCGGGCCAGGACGGCGCCGTTGCGGTTGGCGGCCAGCAGGCTGACCAGGCCGCCCTTGCGCAGGGTGGCGGCCAGACTGCCGAGCGACTCGGCCGGGTCGTCCACGACCTCCAGCACGCCGTGGCAGAGCACCGCGTCCACGGTGCCGGGGGCGACCAGCTCGGGCAGCGTCTGGGTGTCGCCCTGGACGGCGCGCACCAGGTCCGTCACGCCGGCCTCGGCGGCCCGGCGCTCCAGCGCGAACAGCGCGTCCGGGCTCGGGTCGACCACGGTGACCCGGTGACCGAGCTTGGCCACCGGCACGGCGAAGTTGCCGGTGCCGCCGCCGGTGTCGACCACGTCGAGCACCGGCTGGTCCAGCTCGGCCGCCCGCTTCTCCAGGGCTGCCCGCACCACCTCCCACACCACGGCGGTACGCAGGGCACTGCGGGGACGCGTCGGGTACAAGGTCGGGCTCCTAGGCACGTGCAGTTCGATCAGGATGCCTCCACCTTAAGCGTCTCTGATCGGCTAAGGGATCCCGAGCTTTCCCCGGGTTCCGATGGTCGCACATGGCGGCCACATGGCCGATCGTCTTCGCGCCCTGGTGCCGAAACCTGTGGCTTTGGTCCGCGTGGCGCGTCCCTCCGGACGCTGGCCGACCACCGAGTAACTCGCCATGGCCGGGGAGGGTGCCCGACGTCGCCTGGGCGCCGGGCGTGCGATTACACTCTGCCATCGGATCGCTACATTTGGCTAATCAAGTCGGTGAGCCTGGCGGGTGGCCGCGCCGTTCACGGCCGGGGGCTCGTCGTCGTCGTCCAGCGGGAGCCTGGGGGCGGGCGGGGTCGGGTGGAGGCCGAGCAGGCGCTCGACCAGACGGAGGAACAGGGCGGAGTTGCGGATCAGGTCGTCGGCGTCGCGGGCCGAGGCGGCGCCCCGGATCCCGGCCTCGGCGGCGGCCCGGCGGCGGGCGCCGGCGCCGTAGTAGGGCGCCCACTCGGCGAGTTCGGGGGCCACCTCGGGCAGCACCTCCCAGGCGCTGCGGATGGCCTTGCGCCTTCGCGGGCTCTTCTCCGGCCGCCCGCGCACGGCCAGCACGGCCGCCACCGTGCGCAGCGCGGCCAGGTGGGCGGTGGCGTAGCGCTCCAGCGGGTCCTCCAGCACGCGGGCGCGGGCGAGGGTGCGGTGGGCGTCGGCGAGCAGGTCGAGGGCGGCGGGCGGCGCGGCCGTCCGGCGCAGCACGGGATGGACGTCCCGCCCGGCGGGGCGTCCCCCGGAGGACCCCGGGGATCCCGGGAAGCCCGGGGAGTGCGGCAGGGCGGTGGAGTGGAGGCGGGCGGCGACGGGCTCAGGACGGCTGATGGTCATGGTCTCCCCCGTTCCGAGGCAGCGCGCGGACCGGGTGGTCCGTGCTCCCCCATCGTGAACGGCACCACTGACAATCCTCACCCGGTCGGCGTACCGGCGGCGGGCGCGGGCCCTCCCCCGTGCCGCGCCGCCGCCGTGTGCCGTCGCTCCGCCGTCCCCCCACTGGGAGGCGGGGCGCGATTCCCCCCTCGGTGGCCGGTCTCCCCCCGGCCCGCTCCGCCGCCCCGTGTCGGCGGTGCGGGGTCCGTGACCGGCACCTGTGCGGACTCCGCCGTCGCCCCGGGCCCTCCCGGCCGGGGGGACGGACGGATCCGCCGCCCGGGCGGTCCGGCGCCCGACGCGCCGCCCCTCCCGGGTGCCACTACTCTCCCGTCCCGGCAGGTCGGAGGCCATCCGCTGAGGTACTCAACCCTGGATCTGAGTATCCGTACTCAGTCCGCCGTCCTCCGCCCGGTCCGGAACCGCGGCGGTGGGCCGCGACGTCCCGGGTCCCGGTACGGTACGCGGGGCCGGAGCTGCCCGGCCGGGGTTTCTCGAATCCCGGGACTGCGAGGAGGGGGACGCGATGACGATCCTGCCGCTGATCTTCACCAGCGGTCTGGCCAGCGGCATCAACGCGTACGCGGTGGTGCTGCTGCTCGGTCTGCTGGGCCGCTTCGCCGACGCCCAGTCGGTGCCGCACGCACTGGAGCGCACCGATGTGCTGATCGCGGCGGCGGTGCTGTTCCTGCTCGAAGCGGTGGCGGACAAGATCCCGTACGTGGACACCGTCTGGGATGCCGTGCACACGGTGATCCGGCCGATCGCGGGCGCCGTGGTGGGCGTGCTGATCGCGAGCACCGACCCGGGCTCGCTCAGCGAGGTCGCGGCCGGCGCGATGGGCGGGACCACGGCGCTGGTCAGCCACCTGGTGAAGGCCTCGCTGCGGATGGCCGTCAACACCTCGCCCGAGCCGGCCAGCAACATCGTGGTCAGCCTGCTGGAGGACCTCTCGGTGGCCGGCCTGGTCATCCTGGCGATCTTCCACCCCTGGCTGGCGGCCTCGATCGCCGCCGTGCTCCTGGCCGTCGGCCTGCTGCTGGTCTGGCTGGCGATCAGCAGGATCCGTGCCTTCCGGGCCCGCCGCCGCGCACGCAGGGCCGCCCGGGCGGCCGGGGCGGGTGTGCTCTCCCGACAGGCCTAGGATCGGGTGCCATGGCAAAGATCGTCATCATCGGTGCAGGAATGAGCGGGCTCGCGGCGGCCTCCCGGCTGGCGACCCTCGGCCACCGGGTGACGGTCTGCGAGGCGGGCGGCACGTACGGCGGCATGGTCGGCCGCTACGAGCGCGACGGCTTCGCCTTCGACACCGGGCCCGGCCTGCTCACACTCCCCGCCGTCTACCGCGACCTCGCGCTGAAGACCGGCAAGGAGCCGCTGGAGCAGCTGGTCGAACTGGCGCCGGTGGACCCGGAGAGCCGGCACCTGTTCCCCGACAGCACCGCCGTCACCCTGCCCAACGCCTCGCGCGGTGGCGTCAGCCAGGCCCTGGACGCCGCCTTCGGCGAGGGCTCCGGCGCCCGCTGGAGCGAGGTGATGAACCGCGGCCGCGCAGTCTGGGAGGCCACCCGCCGCCCGCTGCTGGAAGAGCCCCTCCCGGCCGACCCGGCGCCGCTGCACACCGACCCGTACCCCGTCCCGCCGCGCACCGGCCTGGCCCGGCTGCGCAAGCCCGTCCCGTGGACCCTCGACACCGTGGCCCGGCGGCAGCTCGGCGGCCACCCCGGCCTGACCGCCCTGCTGGGCGAGCCCGCGCTGCGCCACGGCCTGCCGCCCGGGCAAACCCCGGCCGGGGCCGCCGTGCTGGCGTACATGGAGCAGTCCTTCGGCGTCTGGTACGTCAAGGGCGGCCTGCGTGCCCTCGCGGACGCGGTGTTCCGGCGCTGTGAGTCGCGCAAGGTCGAGTTCCGCTTCGACACGCCCGTCACCCGGGTGGTCGTCGAGGAGGGCCGGGCGCGCGGCGTCGAGACGGCGGACGGCCGGATCGACGCGGACCTGGTGGTCTCCGCGATGGACACGGCCGCCCTGTTCCGGCAGGGCCTGGCCGACTGGCCGGGGATGCGGCCCGACGACTGGGAGCCGGTCGAGGTGCCTGGCCGGTTCAGCGTGCTGCTGGCCCTGCGCGGCCCCCGCCCCGAGGGCACCGTGCACCGGACGGTGGTGCACGCGGCCGACCCGGCCGCCGAGGCGAACGCCCTCAGCCTCTCCGAGCCGCCCTGCGAGCGCCCCACCGTGCAGGTGCTCCGCCCGGACGACCCGGCGCTACGCCCCGACGACGCGCACGAGAGCGTGGTGCTGACCGCGACCGTCCCGGCCCAGGAGGACGTCGACTGGACCGCGCCCGGCTTCGCCGACCGCTACGCCGACCGACTGCTCGCCCACGTCGACGCGGCCGGTCTGGGCCTGCGCGAACGGATGCTGTGGCGGGTCGTACGCACCCCGGAGGACACCCGCCGGGAGACCGGCGCGCTGTTCGGCGCGGTCGCCCAACCCGTGCTCGCCGGTTCGCTCCCGCCGTACGCCGGCCTGAAGGCCGCCAACGAGTCCCCCGTCCCCGGCCTCTACCTGATCGGCGGCGGCGCCCACCCCGGCGGCGGGCTCGCCCGCGTCGGCATGTCGGCCTGCATCGCGGCCGGCCTAATCGGCCCGGCGTAACCGGATTCCGCTCAGCTGGGCGATTCGATTCGGGTCAGGTCCTCTCGGCCGAGCTGACGACCGTCCACGGTGATGACCACCGTATCTCCGCTGATCTCGTACTTGTACGCGCCGTTGCGAGCGGTGAACCCGTCGGTGGTCTGGATGGCGGGCATGGCGATGCCGGTGTTCGGACGGCCGGTGAACTCGCCGTAGTAGTAGAGATTTCCGGCAGCCGTCCGGCAAAGCGTGATCTGCTTGTCCTTCGTGCGGTATGCCGCCACCAGCGTCGTCTTCCCGCTCTCGGGGAGTTCTTCCGCGATCCGTGGCGGACAGAACGCTGCGGAATCCGGGGAACCGGAGGCCTGCTCGCCGGTGGTCGACGTCGCGGAGGGACCCGTCCGGTTCCCGGCGTCAAACGCGTTCGCGCAGCTGCGGAGGACGATGGGGCCGAACAGCACCAGGGCCAGTACGACCAGCCCCGTCCGTAGACAGCCGTTGCCCCGCCGCCGGGCGGGCGTAGGGCGCGAAGACGTCCGCGACGGCCGCTCCGGGCGCACCGTCCACGGGGGCGGGCTCCAACCCGGCGGTGGCGGTGCCGCCGGAGCGGCCGGAGCTGCCACCGTGGAGGCGCCACCGCTGCCCGTTCTTCGGCCGCTGGGCTCGGTCTTGGGGAAGAACAAGCCCTCCGCCGGGCTGGTCGCCGTCGATGTGCGGCGGGGCGAATCCGCGGCTTCCGTGGGACGGGCACCACCGGTGTCGGCCACCCGCGGCCGGTACGTGCTCTTCGTCGGCGATTCCGGCTTCGCCGAGCGGCCGGTCGTGCCGGGCTCCGGCCGGGGCCTCGCCGATGGTTTCGGCCCGGCGGGCCCGGGCGTAGCGGGCCGCGCCGCCCGCGGCTTAGGCGCTGTGCGGCCGACTGCCCCACTGGAAGCAGCCGCCTCCCGGGGCTCCGCTCGCCGCGGCGCCGGGGGCCGCCAGGGAGTGGCGCAGGCAAGACAGGTTCGATCGGTCGGACCGTTCTGTACCTCGCACTCCGTACACTTCCAGCCGCCCTTCGGCCGCTGTGGCCCCTTCGACGCTGCGGGACGTTTCTCCTCGCACACCATGCAGATGCGGCGGCTCGCGGCGTTGAACGTGTCGCAGGACGCACAACGCCAGGTGGAACCCGCCACGTGGTCCCCTCCTTCCAGGACTCTCCGTCACAGCGGCCGGTGATCACCGATCCGCTGAAGTACCTGCTCGTGCAATTCCCTGGTCTCCCCGGCAGGCGGGAAGCTGATCCAGTCGGCCTCAGGGCTCTGCGGTTGACCTGGCCGTGGCAAGGCGGCCGCCTGATCCTCCGCCGTCGTCCGCACCCTGAGGAACTGCAGGAACTCGTGGGCGTCCACGGTGTGCTCGGGTGTCGCCTCGAGCCGGACGTTGATCCGGCCCGCTCCGCGCGTCCCGTTCTCGGCCAGCGGAGTGAAGGCGAGCACGATCTGGGTGTGTTGGTTCTCCTCGATCGGCTGGATGTCCAGGTCCGTACACGAATGGAGCGGCATCCGAAGCTGCCCGCCGTCCTCCCAGTCCAGGATCAGCCAATCGCCTTGGTGGACGACCTCAACCCCGACGCATCGCAGTCTCATCGCCGGTAGTGATCCCACCGCGCGCTCAGAGGCTGTTGGCGATCGTGTCGATGATCTCGTCCATCTCGAATTCCTGGAGGCCGTCGCCCGCCTTCGACGGGAAGTGCAGTGTGAGGTCCCAGTCCTCGGCGATCCCGGTCCACGGCTGCTGGTCGGGGGCGAACAGCACGAGGCGCTTCGCCGACTGTTCCATGACCGCCGCCTGGCTCCGGGCGTACCCCCACTGCTCGAAGAGGTCGTCCATGGTGCGCGGGATCGACTGGGGGTACCCGGACGCCGTCGTGTGCGGGCCGCCCAGCGGGTGGGCCGGGGCGTCGGTGAACATCACGATCACATGCCGCCGCCGGTCCAGCCCGGTCTCCCACGGGGCGCCCACCGCGAGCGCCAGGGCCTCCAACGCCGACTCCGGGATGTCGCCACCGCCGATCGCCTCCAGGCCCTTCAGAAAGCTCTCGAACTGGTCGGCTTGGTCCGGAAGTTGAATGAATCCTGTCTCCTCGAGGGCATCGTCGGCCCGATCCCCGAAGTCCCGGAAGGCGATGGTCTTGATCCTCAGCTGGCTGATCGACTTGCCCTTCGCAGCCATCACGGACTCCAGCCGCTGGTGGAAGGAGAGCGCACTGGCCTTTACGGATTCGAGAACCGGGCCCATGCTGGCTGTCGCATCAATGCACAACACGATGTCGACGGCGTACTGCAGGTTGCCCTGGTAAGGCGTGGGGGAAGAGCTCACGGGGTTGTTCTCCTGTCGTGATCACGATTGGACGATCGATGCCAATGACTGCCGAGGGGCGGCTACTTCCGGCGGTCACCTAGGTTGATTCGAACTCTTGAAACCCTGGGCGGCGTCTCCGCGGCCGGGCTGTCGGACGAGACGAGGGGTGTGCTCTCCGACTCGGTGGCGGCGCGACTGCGCCGGCCTTCGCCGAGATTCATCCGCAACCTGCTCACCCGGGGCTCGGCAGGCCCAGGCGTGTCAGTACTCCCGGGCGAGGCCGACCTGGCGTCACCGGACGCCGGGGCGTCGACGGGCGCCGTAGCGTCAGCCAACGGGCGCGTCGTCCCCGGGCGGATATGCCGCAGGGTGCAGACCTCGGGGTCCTTGAGCGCCGCGAGGAAGGCGGCGACCCGCGGCCGATTCTCCGGAGTCCGAGCGGTCAGGGCCGTGATCAGGCCCTTGACCGTAGGGGAAAGCCTCGGGTCGAGCCGGAGCTCCTCTCCCGCGTTGACCGCGTCCGCCGGGGACCCGTAGCAGGCGTCGTGGCCCGGAAGCGAGCCGGTCAAGTAGTAGTGCGTCATGAGCCCGAGGGCGAACATGTCCGCCGCGGTGGTGAGCATTCGGGCGTCGATCGTCGGGTCCTCCTGTACGTAGCGGCGCCATTCCGGAGCCCCGTACAGGGAATCGCCAGCGATGTCGTGCGGGCCCGGCGGCCTGCCCGTGAGGTACGAGTCGTCGAAGTCGATCAACTTCGCGATGTGCAAGGAGTTGCCCTTGTTCTCCTGCACGAGCACGTTGGCGGGCTTGAGGTCGCCATGCACGATGTCGATGCCGTGCAGGAGCTGGAGGCTTACCGCGAGCGTCCGCAGTAGCACCAACTTCTGCCGGGGCTCCAGGCCCTGGGGCCGTTCGATGCTCGAGGTATCGACCCGCGCGGTGACCTTGTAGTAGGTGCTGCCGGCGGCGAAGAAGTCCTCCGCCAGTACGAGGTTTCCGCCGCCCCGCATGTCGGGAGTCAGCCGCGACATCACGCCACGGTGCCGATCCTCGAACTCCTGGCAGACCTCCTGCCGGATACGCTTGCTGCGCTCGCTGCCGGGCGAGTCCGGCCTCGGACGCTTCGGCTCGAGGAACTGCTTGATGAAGTACGGCCGGCCGTCCTTCTCGGCGAACGCCCAGACACACTTCCCACCATTGTTGTTGGTCGGCGTGGTGACGATCCGGTAGCCGTTGATCTCCTCGCCCAGTTTCATTCGCCAGCCTCCTTCAGCGCGGGCATGTGCCGTTCGTACTCGGTCCGGTATCCGCGCCAGTCCTGCTCTCGCCAGTGCCGCAATCTCTCCTCGTCGGAGTCGTCCGGCATGCCCAGATAGCGTTCGTGGCTCTTCCGGTAGCGCTCCATGAACTGCTCGCGGAGTTGGTGGAAGCCGGAGAATCCGATCGTCACCAGGGCGAGTGACGCGTCGTCGGCGGTGTATCGCTGGACCTCGCGGCTCAGTCGGGCCGCCCAGTCCGCCTCGTCCGAGGACCTCTGCAAGGACTCCAGCAGGAGGTACTCGAAGTCCCCAGGAGTCCGCACGTACCCGAAGAAGCCATCCGTCGCGCAGAGCAGCACGCCCGGCCCGAAGAGCGTGACCCAATGCGACTCCACCGTGAACGGCCGGTCGGCGCAGACCATGTTGGTCATCGGCGGGTCCTGGGTGAGCTGCGTCAAGGCGTCCATCTCGTCGGTGTGATCGCGGGTGAGCACCTGAAGTCCCCGAGTCGGAGTCAGGACATACGCTCGGGAATCGCCGGCCCATAGGGCGTGCACCGCCGCTTCCGCGTCGCCGACGCGGTACCAGATCGCCGCCATCGTGGTGGGAAGCTGTCGGCGCATGGTGCCGACCACCTTGCTGCGGATCTCGGGGCGAGCCGCGTCGAGGACGCCCCGCAACTGCTCTTCGAGCACCCGAGCATGCGGCCGCTCGTGCTCGACGCCGTCGCGGAACCACAGTTCCACGGCCAGCCGCGCCACCCTGGATCCTGTCCAGGCCCCGCTACGGGCGAGGCCTCGGCCGTTGACCCAGCTCGGGGCTGACCCCGCACCTCCCGCGCCGTCGAACACCGCCACCAAGCCCGTCCGGCTCGGGCGGTGGTGCAGGACCAGTGGATCCGCGTCCTCGCCGACTCCGGCCTTGCGTTCGGTCCACACGCTGAGCGCGCCGAGCCCGGCCGTCGAGTCGTGCCCAATGGCATGTGTCACCGCCGAATCCGGCACCTCCGGCGGCATCACCGGAACGGGCGGTCCGGACGGAACTGGCGGTAGGGCTCCGTGCGGTGTGGTCATCGGTCGCCCCCGCCGGGCGAACGCATCCGGTGGACGCCTCGGACGCGGCTCACCCTCGGCGGCTCGACCCCGCCGGTACGATCCGGCACTCGGCCAGGCCCCGGCCGCAGTACGTCGTCCGCACCGGCCGACGCCTTGTCGAGAGGCACCTTGTCCGCCAAAGGCTCGTCCTCCGGAGGACCGGCGATCGGCGAACGGACCACCTCCCCGGGCAGTACCGTTGCCGGCCGATCCTCTGCCCACGCACCCGGCCTGGGCTCGACCGGCCGGTCCGTCACACCTCTGCCGCGCACCCGGCTGGCCCGGGTCCCGCCGAATGGTGCATCGCTGCCGCCGAGTACTCGTCCCAGCACCGTCCGCTCGGTCTTGGCGACTTCGAACGGCTCGCGGTCGGCGTCGCCGCGTTCCATGACGAGTTCGAAGGTGCGCATCAGCTCCTCGCGTTCGTCGGCCTCGGCCTTCGCGATGAGCTCCTGTGCCGCGCGCGGGCCCTCCCGTTCCATGATCTCCGCGATCAGCCCCTCGAAGCCGTCGGACCGGAGCATGTCCAGGTGCCGCTGTCGCCGCATGTCGGCGAGTCGGGTCTCGCGCACCACGTCTCGGTACGTCCGACCGCTAGTCGCCGCCTCATCCTCGTCGACCAGCAGTTCGACGTGGATGTTCCGGAGCCGGACGGCGCTGTCACCGGTGAATTCACGGACTCTGCGGTTGAGCGCCGCCTCGGCCTCGTGGAACTCCGCGATGTCGTAGTCCCGGGAGACTGTGCGCAGCATGCGCCGCATGTGGTCGAACAAAGCGTCACTCATGTCACGGATGCCCCTCGCCACCACCTCGGCGGGATCGGTCACCGCGCAAACCAGCGCCACCTCGCTCCGGAACGCGAACGTGGGGTCCCGGCTGAGCAGCGGGATGCCCAGGACCAGCCGATGCTCGGTGGTGTCCACCGTGTACGCGGTCTGGTAGCGGCCGACCCACGCGTCGGAGATCTCCTCGCCGGGACGAACGGTTAGCGCCGGGCCGTCGTTCGGCACCAGGACCAGAGCGCGGCCGGGGGCCGGCGGCCGAAGCGGGTTCCGCAGCCTCAGCCAGGCGAGCTGTTCCTCCACCAGCACTGGGTCATACGTCGAACTGTCCATCGAAGGCTCCCTCGACAACGGTCTATGAAGGGGCGGATCGGTCACCGGGATGTCGCCGCGAGGACGGCCTCGCGCAGTGACGCGGCGGCCCGGCACGGGCGTTCGCGGTCCGCCGACCAGACGCCCAGCCAGTACTCGAGGCGTTCGCCGTGCTTTCCCGGCCGGCGGGCAATTCCGATCAGCATCTCCCGCACTGCCGGAAGCCGCCTCGGATCCTGCTCGGCGTAGTCGGTCAGCCAAATGCGGAGAGTGGCCAGTGCCTGTTCCTGGATGGGCTGACGCGCGAGCGCTCTCGCCCACAACTCCTCGAGCGAGGAGCCGAGTTCACCAGCCATGGCCCACAGGGCCGAAGGCCGCCCCACCGCGCCGGCCGTGGCCGGATGCGTCCTCTCGGCGCTGAACAGGAACACCGACAGCGACTTGGCCACCATCGGAGAGAGGTCCTGTGCCTTCGACCACTCCAGCAATGCCGCCAGCACCGCGCCGGCCCGCCCCTGGTCGTTCAACCGGACGACGCTCCAAGCCACCGGTACCAGGTTGCCCCAGTCCTCCTTCCAGGCCAGGGCGGTACGCAGAACGGCCAGCGCCCTGTCCGGGGCGTCGCGGCCGAGCAGTCCGCCGACTGCGGTGGCGGCCGTCCTTGCCTGTCGCCGGGCTGGCGCCGACGTTCCTTCGGCGACCCACTCCCCGAGCCTCGCCCATATCGCCTCCGCCAGCTCGGGCTGCCCGCCGACGACACCGAGTGCCATGGCGGCGGCCTGCCGCACTGGCCATACAGTGCTTGTGGACCAGGACAACAGGTACCGGTGCAGCGCGTGCTCGTGATCGCCCCAGGCCATCACCCCTGCCGCGACCGAGGCACGTGCCCGGACCTCGACGTCGCTGTGGACCAGCAGTCGCCGCAGCCACGTCAGCAGCTCGTTCCGCATCCCGTCCAGATAGGACCACGCGTGGGCCAGAACAGCCTGCCGGACCAGCTGGCTGCGGAAGCTGACGAGCGGCGGCCCGAACGGCCGCCCCGCCCCGCCGTCGGCCGGCCCGCTCACCGTGATCCACGGCTGGTCGTACCCCAGCCGGTCCCGATAGCGCAGCCCCGTCAGCGTGTACGGGTCGCGGACCAACGCCGTGTGCAGCCGGATCGCGGCATCCGACACAGTCAGATAGCTGGACCCTTCCAGCACTGCGGCCGAGACGGCGAAGCACAGGGCTTCGAGATCCTCGTGCCGACTGAACCACTGGCGGACCTGCTGGCTCGGGTCCCGAAGCAGCGCAACATGCTCCGCCAGGTCACCCTTCGCTCGAACGGTCCTGGCCAACGCCACGGCGATGGCGGGTT
Organism: Kitasatospora sp. NPDC048296; assembly: GCF_043201815.1. NCBI lineage: Bacteria > Bacillati > Actinomycetota > Actinomycetes > Kitasatosporales > Streptomycetaceae > Kitasatospora > Kitasatospora sp. NPDC048296. The sequence goes on along the minus strand of NZ_JBICZB010000006.1, from coordinate 27,963 downwards.
CCGGCTGCTCGTGCAGCGCTTCGACGGCACCGGAGCCGACCAGCCGTTCCCGGAGCTCCGTCAGCTCCACCTCGTCCGGCGCCAGCCCCAAGGCATGCCGCTCCAGCACCTCGCCGGCCTCAACCGTGCCAAGGTCCGAGAAGACGTACGGGGTACGGTCCGCAGCCCAGGCGAGCACCCCGCGGGGCGGGCCGGTGATCACGACCATGAAGCTGTTCGCGGCCTTGAGCGCCGCAGCGGCTGTAGTCAGCCAGCTGGAGTCGACGGCCTCGTAGACCGAGCTGCCGCGGGCCGACCGATCGTCCAACTCCACCAGGTAGCCGGCGTCCTTGTTCGGCGGTGCCCAAGTGGTACTCAGGATCGCGGACGGTTCGGTCGACCGATGGCAACTGCCGCCGTCCGCCGCCCCCGCATCGATCAGCGCCTCCACCAGCAGGTTGACCGCGGCTGCCGCCCGGCCGGTCCCCGGCGGGTGGGCCAGCACGATCAGATGGCGCTCCCGCAGCAGCTCCAACGCCAACTGGTAACCGGGCGGCCGGACGTAGCACGCGAGATGGGCGACCTGCTCATCCGGCTCGATCCGAACCAGCGAGCCATCCGCCTCAACCGCCACGCCGGTGCCGTCGGCGGCGGCGCGACCGTGGGCATTGAAACCGCCTCCGAAGCTGACGGTGTCCTGGAACAGCGCGAGCGTGCCGATCCGCAGCCCGGAGGGGTCGTCCCGCAGGCGGTGGGCGATCAGGTCCGCGATCTGCGCCGCCCGCGCAGCGTCCGCCCACTCCTGTGGATCGTCAGCTCCTTTGCTGAGCGCCACCAGGGCGTCCGCCTCGTTCAGCGGGCCTTCGCCCTCCTCGGCCCTCTCCGGGGGAGTCCGGTCTTTCTCAGTAGCCGCATCGCCCGCTGTCTCGGCCCAGTCGCCCGCGGCGGGAACGCCGTCGACGCGCTCAGCGTGGGACGCCGTCGCTTCCTCACTCAACGTCTGGATCTTTCACATGGTCTCGCGGCCACCCAGCGGCCGCCTCAGCAGCGGTCAGGAGAAGTTGAGGTCACCACGGACCACGACTTTCCCCTGGTTCACCTGGACGTTCTTGATGACCGCGGCGTGGACTCCGCCCGCTCCCCCGGCTGACCGTACCGACTCGTCGATGAGCCGACGGACCTCCTGCGCGAACTCGGAGTCCTGGAGCATGTACGCGTACAGCACTCGATGCAGGTCTCCCACCGCGGCCTCGTTGTCCGGGTGCTCGCACGCCTGGGCCAGCACCCCCTCGGCCTCGCGGTTGCCGGCGAACCGCTGCCGGATGCGCTCCGCCAGGCGGGACGCCACCGCCCACGAGGACCGGCCGGCCTCGTCGCCAACAGACTGGAGTGCCGCGGACGCGGCGAGCGTGGCGCCGGCCAACGCTGCGGTGCTGATCGGATCCATGCGTGCCCCCCGAGAAAAGTCGCCATTGCCCCGGCCGGATTCAGCCACCGGCGCAGATACGCGCACAGACTATTGGGTCAGCAGCGGCCGCGTTGGGCCTTCGGGTAAATTCCACTCAGCCGTGTGACGGCCAGGTGCTCTGCTGCTGGTAGCCGTAGCCGCTCTGGTCGTACATCGGCTGCTGCGGGATGCCCTGGCCGTGCTGGTCCAGGTGGGGCTGCTCGGGCTGGGGCTGCCACTGCTGCTGGGTGTTCGGGTCCCAGGCCTGCTGCTGGTGCTGTTGTTGCTGCTGCTGGTAGCCGGCGTACGGGTCCTGCTGCTGGACGTAGCCGCCGTACGGGTCCTGCTGCTGGGGGTAGCCGCCGTAGGCCTGCTGGTCGTAGGCGTAGGCGGGCTGCTGCTGGGTCTGCCACTGCTGCTGGTCGTAGCCGGACTGGTAGGCCGCGGCGTACGGGTCCTGGGGCTGCTGCTGGGCCTGCTGCTGCTCGTAGTACGCGGGGGCGTAGACGCCGTCCTGGCTCAGCTCCTGCATCTCGAAGGCGGCGGTCTGCTCGACCTCCGGGACGTCCTCGGTGACCGACACCTCAACCGGGGCCGGGGCCGGGGCCGGGGTCTCCTCGACCGCGCTGACCTCGCCGACCAGGTCCTCGGTCGCCGCGACGGCCGCGACCGCCGCCGCGCCGCCGGTGAGGGCGCCGAGCAGCGGCACCTTGGCGAGCGGGCCGGGCAGGCTGCCGTCGGCCTTCCGCAGGGACCAGCCGTTCCGGTAGCCGCGCTTGACCGACAGGGTGACGAAGGCCTGGCCCACCGCGAACAGTCCGGCGCCGACACCGATCACCACGACCGAGCCGAGGGACATCCCGGCGACGACGCCGAGGAAACCGATCAGTGCGAGCACCCTCCAGTGCAGCGGCGCCCGGTTCTGCAGCAGGACCTCGGCGATCAGCCAGAGCGCCACCACCGCCAACGCGACGTACAGCAGCAGGAATCCGATGCCCATCCGCGCGCTACCTCCAGTCGCGTGCCCGCGCGCGCCGCGCGTGTGCGGCGACTGTACCGGTTCAACGGCCGGGGTACCGCATTGCGTTCCCGCCGCCGACGGCACCGGCCGCACACGACCGAGCCCGCCACCGTCGAGACGGTGACGGGCTCGTGAACACCCGCCCAAGAACGCGCCCGACCGGCGCGCCACGCCCTACCGGCAGTGCAACCCCAGGTTCTGGTAGATCTCCAGCGTCGCCGTCGAGTGGTTGAGCGTGATGAAGTGCAGGCCGGGCGCGCCCTCGGCGAGCAGGCGCTCGGCCATCGTGGTGGCGTGCTCCATGCCGATCGCCCGCAGCGCCGCCGGGTCGTCGACGGCCGCCCGCAGCCGGGCCTCCAGCTCCGCCGGGAAGGCCGAGCCGCTGAGCTGCGGGAAGCGCTCCAACTGCTTGGCGTTGGTCACCGGCATGATCTCCGGGATGATCGGCGTCTCGCAGCCCGCGGCGGTCACCCGGTCGCGGAACCGCAGGTAGTCGTCCACCTCGAAGAACATCTGGGTGATCGCGTAGTCCGCGCCGGAGCGGATCTTCGCGACGAAGTGCCGGATGTCCTCGTCCCAGTCGTCCGAGCGCGGGTGCCGGTTCGGCGAGGCCGCGACGCCGACGCAGAAGTCGCCGATGCCCTTGATCAGCTCCACCAGCTCGTACGCGTAGGTGACACCGTCCGGGTGCCGGATCCAGTCGCCCATCGGGTCGCCGGGCGGGTCGCCGCGGACCGCGAGGATGTTCCGCACCCCCTGGTCGGCGTACTGGCCGATGATGTTGCGCAGCTCGGCGACCGAGTGGTCCACCGCGGTCAGGTGGGCGACCGGCGTGAGCGTGGTCTCGGTGGCGATCCGGCCGACCATGTTGACGGTGCGCTCGCGGGAGGAGCCGCCGGCGCCGTACGTCATGCAGACGAAGTTGGGGTCCAGCGGTTCGAGCCGGCGGATGGCGTCCCACAGCTTCTGCTCGCCGACCTCGCTGCGGGGCGGCATGAACTCGAAGGAGAAGGAGCGCTTTCCGGCCGCCAGGAGCTCGCGGACCGTCTGCGCGCGATCCGGTCTCGTGGAAGCGATGCCGAGTGCCATGCTGGCAGGTTATCCGGCGGTCGAAGGGGCCGGGCAACTCGATCCCACGATGCGGGACAATAGGTGGACCCCTCTGCGCTTGCCTCCCGGGCGCCCCCGGGATCCCGCTCGCACGCCCGTTCCCGGCTCCCCCGCTACGCTTGCTGCACCCCAGCGAACCAGCGGAGCATCATCGTGACCTCGTCCAGCAACCGGCCGGCCAACCCCATTGACGTGGAGGACGTCCGCGCGCGCGTCAACGCCGCCCTCGCCGCGTTCATGGACGGCCAGTCCGCGCTGCTCGGCAAGATCTCGCCGCAACTGGTGCCCGCCTCCGACGCGCTGCGCGACTTCCTGCTGGACGGCGGCAAGCGGCTGCGCCCGGCCTTCTGCTACTGGGGCTGGCGCGGCGCCGGCGGCCCGGCCGCCGGTGAGGGGATCGCCAACGCGGCGGCCGCGCTGGAGCTGCTGCAGGCCAGCGCCCTGGTGCACGACGACCTGATGGACCGCAGCGACACCCGCCGCGGCCTGCCCTCCGTCCACCGCCGCTTCGAGGCCCTGCACCGGGACAGCGGCTGGCGCGGCGACCGCGAGCAGTACGGCACCTCGGCCGCGGTGCTGCTCGGCGACCTGCTGCTGATCTGGTGCGACGAGCTGTTCCTGCGCTCCGGACTGGACCCGGCCGCCGTGCTGGCCGCCAAGCCGGTGTTCGACCTGATGCGCACCGAGGTCATGGTCGGCCAGTACCTGGACGTGCTGGAACCGGTGGCCGGCGACTCGACCGACGAGGGCGCGCTGGACCGCGCGCAGACCGTCCTGCACTACAAGTCGGCGAAGTACACGATCGAGCGACCGCTGCAGGTCGGCGCCCTGCTCGCCGGGGCCGGGCCGGAGTTGGTCGAGGCGTTCGGGGCGTTCGGGCTGCCGCTGGGCGAGGCCTTCCAGCTGCGGGACGACCTGCTCGGGGTCTTCGGGGACCCGGCCGTCACCGGCAAGCCGGCCGGGGACGACCTGCGCGAGGGCAAGCGCACCCTGCTGGTCGCGCACGCGATGCGCGCCCTGTCGCCCGCCGACGCCCGGCACCTGGACGCCCGGCTCGGCGCGCCGGACCTGGCCGCCGAGGAGGTCGTCGAGCTGCGCGAGCTGGTCGCCCGCAGCGGCGCGCCCGAGCTGGTGGAGCGCCGGATCGAGGAGCTGATGCGGCAGTCGCTGGCCGCGCTGGAGGCGGCGCCGCTCGCCGACGAGCGGGCCCGTACGGTGCTGCTGGCGTTGGCCGAGGCCGCCACCGTCCGCAAGTACTGACGGACGGCGACGGCCCCGGAGGCGGTCAGAGCGCCGCGCGCACCCGGCGGGACAGCTCGGCGGCGGCCGCCTGCGGGTCCTGCGCCGCGGTGATGGCCCGGACCACGACGATCCGGCGGGCCCCGGCGGCCAGCACCTCGTCCAGGTTGCCGAGGTCGATCCCGCCGATCGCGAACCACGGCCGGTCGGTCGGCTGCTTCGCCGCGTACGACACCAGGCCGAGGCCCGGCGCCGGGCGGCCCGGCTTGGTCGGGGTCGGCCAGACCGGGCCGGTGCAGAAGTAGTCCACGCCCGGCTCGGCGACCGCCGCGTCCACCTCGGACTCGGCGTGGCAGGACCGTCCGATCAGCACGTCCTCACCGAGGATCGCCCGGGCGGCCGGCACCGGCAGGTCGTCCTGGCCGAGGTGCAGCACGTCCGGCCGGGCCGCGTGGGCGACGTCGGCGCGGTCGTTGACGGCCAGCAGCTTGCCGTGGCGGCGGCAGGCGTCGGCGAAGACCTCCAGGGCCGCCAGCTCCTGCTTGGCCTCCAGGCCCTTGTCGCGGAGCTGGACGATGTCCACGCCACCGGCCAGCGCCGCGTCCAGGAACTCGGCGAGGTCGCCCTGCTCGCGGCGGGCGTCCGTGCACAGGTAGAGCCGGGCGTCGGCCAAGCGGGAGCGCAGGCCGCTCATCACAGGGCCATGGCCTGGGCGCGGCGCTTGACCTCGGTGGCACGGTTCTCCCACAGCGCCTGCACCGGGGTGCCGGGCAGCGACGGGTCCTCGGTGAACATCCACTCGATGATCTCCGCGTCGGAGAACCCGCTGTCCCGCAGCACCGTCAGCAGTCCGACCAGGTGCTTGACCGGGCCGGTCTCGTCGACGAACGCCGCCGGGACCTGCAGCGACTTGTTGGGGCCGCGGCGGACGGCGATCAGGTCACCGTGCTTGACCATGTTGCGGACCTCGGTGACCACCACACCCCACCGCTCGGAGATGTCGGGGAGGTACAGCCACTCGGGGACCAGGGCTTCAGTCTTGGCATCGATCTCACTCACGGCACCAGACTGCCACCTCTGCCCCCCGCCACGCACACGCCCCCTAGCTGGTGGCAGCCTTCAGCGCCACCGTCGGGTCCGCCGCGCGGGCCGGGTCCAGCACCGCCCCGCGCTCGATCAGCTTCCGCCCCTGGGTCAGGTCGCGCGGCCGGTCCACCGCCAGCAGCGCGCTCGGCGCCCCGTCACGCAGCCAGAGCACCGACCAGGCCGCGTCCTGCGGGCTGCCGCGCCACAGCAGCTCGTCGCCCTCGGCGTGCCGGCCGGCGTACTGGACCATCCGGCCGAACTGCTCGGACCAGAAGTACGGCACCGGATCGTACGGCGCGTCGGCCCCCAGCACGGCGGCGGCCGCGGCCTCGCCGGACTGCAGCGCGTGGTCCCAGTGCTGCACGGCCAGCCGGGCACCGGAGCGGGCCGACGGGTAGCTGACGCAGTCCCCGGCCGCGAAGACCCCGGGCAGGCCGGTGCGCAGCCGCTCGTCCACCAGGACCGCCCCGGCCTCGTCCAGCTCGACGCCCGAGCCGGCCAGCCAGCCGGTCGCGGGCCGGGCGCCGACGCCGACCACCACCTCGTCGGCGGGCAGGTGCGAGCCGTCCGCCAGCAGCACCGCGCCCGGCTCGACGGCGGCCACGCCGACCCCGCAGCGCAGCTCGACCCCGGCCTCGGCGTACCAGGCGGCCATCGCCGAGCCGACCCCGGTCGGCAGCGCGCCCGGCACCGGCGCCGGGCCGGCCTCCACCACGGTCACCTCGCAGCCGGCCTGCCGCGCGGCGGTGGACACCTCGGCGCCGATCCAGCCCGCGCCGACCAGGACCAGCCGCAGCCCGGGGCGCAGCAGCGCGCGCAGCGCCAGGGCGTCGTCCAGGGTGTGCAGCACGTGGGCGCGCTCGGCACCGGGCAGGGCGCGCGGAGTGGCGCCGGTGGCGATCACCAGCGAGTCGTACGGGAGGTCGCCGCCGTCGGTGTGCAGCACGCCCGGGGTGAGGCCGGTGGCGCGACGACCGGTGAGCAGCTCGATGCCGAGCTGCCCGTAGTCGATGTCCAGGGTGGTGGCGTCGGCCTTGCCGAGCAGCACGTCCTTGGAGAGCGGCGGCCGGTCGTACGGCGCGTGCGGCTCCTCGCCGACCAGGGTGATCCGCCCCCGCCAGCCGCCCTGCCGCAGCTTCAGGGCGCACTGCGCCCCGGCCAGCCCGGCCCCGACGACGACCACCTGATCCGTTCCGCTCAGCTCTGCCACGCCCGTCACTGTACTCAGCGCCGCGGCGGCACCCGGCAGGCGGGAGTTCGAAGACAGGCCCTGCGGGGGCGGGGCGGGCGGCAACCATCCTGCTCACCCGTCCCACCCCTCACACGGCCCTTCGGCCGGGCCGACCCCCGGCGTTAAGGTGGGTGCACCACACGGGAGCCCGGCGTACCGGGCTGAGAGGCGGGCTGGCACGGCCCGCGACCGTCCGAACCTGATCCGGGTCATACCGGCGAAGGGAGAAGAGCAGCTTTGTCACGCTTGCCATCAGGCGACCGCGCCGACGTGCTGGTGATCGGCGGGGGCATCGTCGGCCTCGCCGTCGCGTGGCGCGCCGCGCAGCGCGGGCTGGGGAACGTGGTCGTGGTCGACCCCTCCCCCGGCGGCGGGGCGGCCGCGGTCGCGGCCGGGATGCTCGCCCCGGTCACCGAGCTGCAGTACGGCGAGGAGCCGCTGCTGCGCCTCGGCATGGCCTCGAACGAGCGGTACGCGGCCTTCGCCGCCGAGCTCACCGAGGCGAGCGGCGGCGAGGACACCGGCTACCGCCGGTGCGGCACGATCGCCGTCGCACTGGACTCCGACGACCGCGAGGAACTGCGCGAACTGCACGCCTTCCACCAGCGGCTCGGTCTGGAGTCGAGCTGGCTGACCGGCCGGGAGGCCCGCAGGCTGGAGCCGATGCTGGCCCCCGGTGTGCGCGGCGGCCTGCACGTCGCGAACGACCACCAGGTGGATCCCCGGCGGCTGCTCACCGCACTGCTGCTGGCCGGTGAGCGCGCGGGCGTCGTCGGTCGGCGCGCCGAGGCCGTCGAGCTGCTCGTCGAGGACGGCCGCGCGGTCGGCGCCCGGCTCAGCACCGGGGAGACGGTGACCGCCGATCAGATCGTGCTCGCCGCCGGCCCCTACAGCCACCGGCTGCCCGGCCTGCCCGAGGGCGTGCTGCCCGCGATCCGCCCGGTGAAGGGACAGGTGCTTCGGCTCCGCATCCCGGACGCCTACCGGCCGTTCCTCTCCCGCAACGTCCGCGCGGTCGTGCGCGGGCAGCACCTGTACCTGGTGCCGCGCGAGAACGGCGAGCTGGTGATCGGCGCGACCACCGAGGAGCAGGGCTACGACACCACCGTCACCGCCGGCGGGGTGTACGAACTCCTCCGTGACGCCCACGAGTTGGTCCCCGGTATCACCGAACTCCCGCTGGTGGAGACCTCCGCCGGGCTGCGCCCCGGCTCGCCGGACAACGCCCCGCTGCTGGGCCCGACCCCGCTGCCCGGACTGGTCGCCGCCACCGGCCACTACCGCAACGGCGTGCTGCTCACCCCGGTGACCGCCGACCTGATCACCGAGTACCTGGCGACCGGCGAAGTCCCGGACCTCGCAGCGCCGTTCACGCCCGCCCGGTTCTCCCCCGACCACTCCACCACGAAGGCCTCCGCATGACCGAGATCGCCCTGACCGTCAACGGCGAGCCCCGCCGGACGCCCGCCGCCACGACCCTCGCCGAGCTGGTGGCCACCGTCAGCAAGGCCAACACCGGAGTAGCCGCCGCCGTCAACGAGGCTGTGGTGCCCCGTAGTTCGTGGTCCGACACGCCGCTGAACACCGGTGACCGGGTCGAGATCCTCACCGCCGTCCAGGGAGGCTGAGCCATGGCCGACGACCTTCTCACCATCGCCGGGACGACCTTCTCCTCCCGGCTCATCATGGGCACCGGCGGCGCGCCCAGCCTGGAGGTCCTGGAGCGCGCGCTGCTCGCCTCCGGCACCGAGCTGACCACGGTGGCCATGCGCCGGGTCGACGCCACCACCCAGGGCTCCGTCCTGGACGTGCTGACCCGCAACGGCATCCGGGTGCTGCCCAACACGGCCGGTTGCTTCACCGCCGGCGAGGCCGTACTGACCGCCCGGCTGGCCCGCGAGGCGCTCGGCACCGACTGGGTGAAGCTGGAGGTGATCGCCGACGAGCGCACCCTGCTGCCCGACCCGATCGAGCTGCTGGACGCCGCCGAGACCCTGGTCGACGACGGCTTCACCGTGCTCCCGTACACCAACGACGACCCGGTGCTGGCGCGCAAGCTGGAAGACGTCGGCTGCGCGGCGATCATGCCGCTGGGCTCGCCGATCGGCTCCGGTCTGGGCATCCGCAACCCGCACAACTTCCAGCTGATCGTGGAGAGCGCGGGCGTCCCGGTGATCCTGGACGCGGGTGCCGGCACCGCCTCCGACGTCGCGCTGGCGATGGAGCTGGGCTGCGCGGCGGTGATGCTCGCCTCCGCGGTGACGCGCGCTCAGGACCCGGTGCTGATGGCCGAGGCGATGCGGCACGCCGCCGAGGCCGGCCGGCTCGCCCACCGGGCCGGCCGCATCCCGCGCCGTTTCCACGCCGAGGCCTCCTCCGCGATGGCCGGCCGCGCCGCCCTGGACACCCGGGAGCGGCCCGCCTTCTGAGACCGGGTGTCCCGTGTCACAAGCCGGGCACAGCCGGGCCCGGAGGAGGTGTCCTCCGGGTCCGGCGCGCGGCTTCACCACTAGACTCCCCCGGGTGGACATGGCTTTGCACGACCCCCTGATCGGTACCCTGCTCGACAACAGGTACCGGGTCGAGCAGCGCATCGCGACCGGCGGGATGTCCACCGTCTACCGGGGCACCGACACCCGGCTGGACCGGGTGGTCGCCCTCAAGGTGATGCACCCCCAGCTGGCCGGGGACGAGGCCTTCACCGCCCGCTTCATCCGCGAGGCCAAGGCGGTCGCCAAGCTCACCCACCCCAATGTGGTCAACGTCTTCGACCAGGGCGCGGACGGCGGAAACGTTTTCCTCGCCATGGAGTACGTTCCCGGCCGTACCCTGCGCGACCTGCTGCGCGACCGCGGCGCCCTGTCGGTGCGGGCCGCGCTGGACGTCCTGGAGCCGGTGCTCGCCGCCCTCGGCGCCGCCCACCGGGCCGGGCTGGTCCACCGGGACGTCAAGCCGGAGAACGTGCTGATCACCGAGAGCGGCCTGGTCAAGGTCGCCGACTTCGGCCTGGTCCGGGTGCTCGGCAGCGCCGACGGCGCGCCCACCTCGACCAGCACCGCCACCGGCGGCACCGTGATGGGCACCGTCTCCTACCTGGCCCCCGAGCAGATCCTCCCGGACGCCCCCACCGACCAGCGGGTCGACGTCTACGCGGCCGGCATCCTGCTGTACGAGATGCTCACCGGCCGCCGCCCGCACACCGGCGACAACCCCGTCCAGGTCATGTACAAGCACCTGCACGAGGACGTCCCCGCCCCCTCGCTGGTCGCCCCCGCCGTCGCCCCGGCGCTGGACGCCGTCGTGGCCGGCGCCTGCGCCCGGGCCGCCGACGCCCGCCCGTACGACGCGGTCGAACTGCTCGCCGCCGTCCAGCGGGTCCGCCGCACCCTCACCCCGGCCGAGCTGGACGCCGAACCGCCGGCCTCCACCCGGCCCAGCCCGCGCTACCCGACCAGCGAGCCGACCTCGGTGATCCAGCCGCTGCCCCGGACCGCCGACGCCCCGCCGCCGGAGCGCACCAGCGTGCTGGACGTCCCGGCGGAGCTGATGGACCAGCTGCTGGTCGAGCCGCGCCCGTACGACGAACCGACCCCGGTGCGGACCCGCCGACCGGGCCGGCTGCGCCGCCTCCCGCGCAAGCCGATGATCTGGGCGGCCGCACTGACCGCCCTGGTGCTGGCGGTCGGCGGCGCCACGTATGGGATCTCCGAGGGGCTGTACGGCTCGGTGCCGGGCGTGCTCGGCAAGGACCGGGGCGAGGCGCAGCGGATCCTGGACGCGGAGGGCATGCACGGCAGGTTCGTCGAGGCGTACAGCGAGTCCGTCCCGACCGGGCAGGTGATCTCCACCGACCCCGGGGTGGGCGCGCGCACCCGCAAGAGCGACTCGGTGACGATCACCGTCTCCAAGGGCCCCAAGCGGATCGCGGTGCCGGACGTCACCGGCAAGAGCGCGGACGACGCGGCCGCCGCGCTGGCCGCCGCCCAGCTGACCAGGGGCACCGTGACCGAGACCTACGACGACGGGGTGCCGGAGGGCTCGGTGATCAGCAGCTCGCCCGCCGCCGGACAGCAGTTGCAGGAGAACGCCGCGGTCTCGCTGGTGGTCAGCAAGGGCATGGTGGCGATCCCGAACGTCACCGGGATGAGCCGGGACGACGCGCAGAAGGCGCTGCAGGCGGCGGGCTTCACGATGAAGGCCGCCACCGACTGGACCCTCGGCATCGGCAAGGTGAGCGGCCAGTCCCCGGCGGCCGGCGAGCGGCGCCCGCAGAAGACCGTGGTGACGGTCTCCTTCTCGTTGTTCTGACGGGGCCGGGCCTCAGCGCAGCGGCCCGTCGCCGGGCTCCTCCTGGTAGGAGTAGCGCTGCTCGCGCCAGGGGTCGGCCAGGTTGTGGTAGCCGCGCTCCTCCCAGAAGCCGCGCCGGTCGGCCCGCATGTACTCCACCGCGCGCACCCACTTGGGGCCCTTCCACGCGTACAGCCGCGGGACCACCAGCCGGACCGGGAAGCCGTGCTCGGCGGTCAGCGCCTCGCCGTTGCGGTGGGTGGCGAGCAGGGTGTGCTCGTCGGCGAAGTCGGCCAGCCGCAGGTTGGCGCTGTAGCCGTACTCGGCCCAGACCATGACGTGGGTGACGCCGGGCGCCGGGGGAACGAGGTCGAGCAGGGTGGCGGCGGGCACGCCCGTCCACTCGTTGCCGAGCAGCGAGAACTTGGTGACGCAGTGCAGGTCCGCGACCACGGTGGTGCGCGGCAGGGCGGTGAAGGCCTCGAAGTCCCAGCTGTGCTTCTCCGCCGAGGCGGTGGCGCCGAACACCTGGAGGTCCCAGGTCAGCGGCTTGAAGCGGGGCACCGGCCCGTAGTGCAGGGCGGGCCAGCCGCGCTGCACGCGCTGGCCCGGGGGGAGCCTCGGGTCAGACGGCGGAAACGGTTCTTGTTCGGACTGACCCATGGCTCCATGGTGACAGACGGCGGACAAGCTCTGGCGCGCGCCCCTTCACGCGCGGTTCACGCCCTGCCCGTACGGGCCAATGGTCGATCGCCCGCCCTCCGACTTCACCCCAAATCGGATATTCCGCCACATGTCCTAGTGAGTGTGAACTTACTGGAATTTCCTCCCAATACGGTGCCAGGATGCGCAGCGCAGGACTCACCGCAGGACGTAGCGCAGGGAGGCAGCACCATGCAGGGCGACCCGGAGGTCATCGAGTTCCTCAACGAGCAGCTCACGGCCGAGCTCACCGCGATCAACCAGTACTTCCTGCACGCCAAGATGCAGGAGAACTTCGGGTGGACGAAGCTCGCCAAGTACACCCGGCACGAGTCGTTCGACGAGATGAAGCACGCCGAGACGCTCACCGACCGGATCCTGTTCCTGGAGGGACTGCCCAACTACCAGCGGCTGTTCCACGTCCGGATCGGCCAGACGGTCAAGGAGATGTTCGAGGCCGACCGCCAGATCGAGGTCGAGGCGATCGACCGGCTCAAGCGCGGGATCCTGGTGATGCGGGCCAAGAACGACGTCACCTCGGCGAACATCTTCGAGGACATCCTGGCGGACGAGGAGCACCACATCGACTACCTCGACACCCAGCTGGAGCTGCTGGAGAAACTCGGCGAGGCGCTCTACATCGCCCAGGTGATCGAGCAGCCGGAGTCCTAGGCCACCCGCAGCGGGACCACCGGGGCGATCGGGGCCGCCGGAACCGGCTTCGGGGCGGCCGGCGCGGGAACGTCCTGGACCTCCGCGTCGGCGAGGCCGAGCTTCGCGGCCAGCCGGGCGGTCGGGCAGGGCCGGGCGCCGTGCTCACCGAGCAGCGCCTGGATGCGGCGGACGCAGGACCCGCAGTCCGTGCCCGCCTTGCAGCCCTTCGCTATCTGGCGCGGGGTGCCGGCACCCCCGTCGATCGCCTTCTTCACCTGGTCCTCGGTGACCGCATGGCACATGCACACGTACATCGCGGTCTCTCCCGGGGTGAAGCGCGGCCGAAGCACACAGAGTGGATCTTGACTAAGGCTCGCCTTAGTTCACTAAGCCTCACCTTACCTGGGGATCCGGGTACGAAGAAGCCCCTCCGGGCTCGGAAATCCCGAATCCGGAGGGGCCTTCGTCACAGTTGTTCGCCCGCTCGCCTCCAGGAGGCGCCTCGGGGCGGCAGCCCCACTCGCTACTGGCCGCGGTACATCTCCGCCACCAGGAACGCCAGGTCCAGCGACTGGCTGCGGTTGAGCCGCGGGTCGCAGGCCGTCTCGTAGCGCTGGTGCAGGTCGTCCACCAGGACCTCGTCGCCGCCGCCGACGCACTCCGTGACGTCGTCGCCGGTCAGCTCCACGTGGATGCCGCCCGGGTGGGTGCCGAGGGCGCGGTGCACCTCGAAGAAGCCCTTGACCTCGTCCAGCACGTCGTCGAAGCGGCGGGTCTTGTGACCGCTGGACGCCTCGAAGGTGTTGCCGTGCATCGGGTCGCAGATCCACACCGGCTGGGCGCCGGAGGCGGTGACCTTCTCCAGCAGGGTGGGCAGGTGGTCGCGGACCTTGCCCGCGCCCATCCGGGTGATGAAGGTGAGGCGGCCGGGCTCGCGCTCCGGGTCCAGCTTCTCGATCAGGGTGAGCGCCTCGTCCACCGAGGTGGTCGGGCCCAGCTTGACCCCGATCGGGTTGCGGATCTTGGAGGCGAACTCGATGTGCGCGTGGTCCAGCTGGCGGGTGCGCTCACCGATCCACACCATGTGCCCGGAGACGTCGTACAGCTCGCCGGTGCGCGAGTCCACGCGGGTCAGCGCGGTCTCGTAGTCGAGGATCAGCGCCTCGTGCGAGGAGAAGAACTCGACGGTCTTGAACTCCTCCGGCGCCACACCACAGGCATTCATGAACGCCAGGGCGTTGTCGATCTCCCGGGCGAGCTGCTCGTAGCGCTGGCCGGCCGGCGAGTTGCGCACGAAGTCCTGGTTCCAGGCGTGCACCTGGCGCAGGTCGGCGTAACCACCGGTGGTGAAGGCGCGCACCAGGTTGAGCGTCGCGGCGGAGGCGTTGTACATCCGCTTCAGGCGCTCCGGGTCCGGGATGCGGGACTCGGGGGTGAACTCGAAGCCGTTCACCGAGTCGCCGCGGTAGACCGGCAGGGTCACGCCGTCGCGGGTCTCGGTCGACTTGGAGCGCGGCTTGGAGTACTGACCGGCGATCCGGCCGACCTTCACGACCGGGACCGAGGCCGCGTACGTCAGCACGGCGGCCATCTGCAGCAGGGTCTTCAGCTTGTTACGGATGTGCTCGGCCGAGACGCCGTCGAAGGCCTCGGCGCAGTCGCCGCCCTGAAGGAGGAACGCCTCCCCACGCGCCACGGCAGCGAGCCGGGCGCGCAGCTGGTCACACTCGCCGGCGAAGACGAGGGGCGGATAGGAGGCGAGCTCAGCAAGGGTCTTGCGCAGAGCCTCTTGGTCCGGCCATTCAGGCTGCTGCGCCGCGGGCAGGGACTGCCAGGAGTGGAGATTCGTCACGGTCACAACGCCAAGGCTACGGGGTGACGCGAGCGATTCGTGCCGATTGCCCGAGGGATGAGACATATCTCGGACAAAGCCGTGTGCACCGTCACCCGCTCGGCAGTATCCGATACGCTCGACCCATGTACGCGCCCCACACCCACTCCTGGTGGTGGGCCTCCCCCATGGGTGGCCCACAGATCGCGCGTTCCTAGACGAACACGACGGCCGCCCCTCGGGGCGGCCGTCGACGTCTGAGGCAGAGACGGCCCTCCTGGAGCGGAACCCAGCACCGCCCTCGACGTTCCTCCCGGAAGGAAGCCGTACTCGTGACCACCCCTGCCGAGCTGCTCGCCCGCCTCACCGCCCCCGGCGCGCCCGCCTTCGCCCTGCTGCACCGCCGTACCCCCCGACACGCCCCGGACACCGTCGAGGTGCTGTTGGGCACCGTCGGCAGCTACGACCGCCTCGCCGACCTGCCGGTCCGCGCCGGCATCCCGTCCGCCGGCCCGGTCCACGACCTGCTCGCGCTCGTCCCGTACCGCCAGATCCGCGAGCGCGGCTTCGAGGCGCACGACGACGGCACCCCGCTCCAGGCCCTCTCGGTCACCGAGCAGCACGCCCTGCCGCTGGCCGAGTTCACCGCCGCCCTGCCGCAGCTGCCGGTCTCGCTGACCGGCGGCGCCTTCGACGTGGACGACGCGGAGTACGCGGCCATCGTCCGCCGGGTGATCGAGGACGAGATCGGCAACGGCGAGGGCGCCAACTTCGTGATCCGACGCGACTTCCACGCCACGCTGGACGACTTCTCCCCCGAGCTGGCCCTCTCCCTGTTCCGGCGACTGCTGGACCAGGAGCGCGGCGCGTACTGGACCTTCCTGGTCCACACCGGCGAGCGTCTTGCCGGAGGCGAGCCGGGTCGCTGCCTGGTCGGCGCCTCCCCCGAGGTGCACGTCCGGCAGAGCGGCGGCACCGTCGTGATGAACCCGATCTCCGGCACCTACCGCTATCCGGCCGGCGGCGCCGACCTCGACTCGCTGCTCCAGTTCCTCCACGACCCGAAGGAGTTGGAGGAACTGACCATGGTGGTCGACGAAGAGCTCAAGATGATGTGCACGGTCGGCGACCTCGGCGGCCAGGTGCTCGGGCCCCGGCTCAAGGAGATGTCCCACCTCGCCCACACCGAGTACGAGCTGCGCGGGCAGACCTCGATGGACGTCCGCGAGGTGCTGCGCGAGACGATGTTCGCCGCCACCGTCACCGGCAGCCCGGTGCAGAACGCCACCCGGGTGATCAAGCGCTACGAGCCCGCCGGGCGCGGTTACTACTCCGGCGCGCTCGCCCTGATCGGCCGCTCCGCCAGCGGCGGGCAGCTGCTGGACTCGCCGATCTGCATCCGTACCGCCGACATCGACCCGGCCACCGGGCAGCTGGTCGTCCGGGTCGGCGCCACCCTGGTGCGCCGCTCCGTCCCGGAGTCCGAAGTGGCCGAGACCCACGCCAAGGCCGCCGGGGTGCTCACCGCCATCGGTGCCCGGCCCGCCCCCGTCCGGCTGCCCGGCTCCACCGGGCCCCGGCTCGCCGACGACCACCGGGTGCAGGCCGCGCTCGACGCCCGCCGGGCCGACCTCGCCCCGTTCTGGCTGCGGATGCAGTCGCCGTCCGAGGTCACCGAGGCCGAGCCGACCCTGGTCGTGGACGGCGAGGACACCTTCACCTCGATGCTCGCCCACCTGCTGACCTCGCTCGGCCACCGGGTCACCGTGGTCCGCTTCGACGAGCCGGGCCTGCGCGAGCTGGTCGCGGCGCACCGCGGCCCGCTGGTGCTCGGCCCCGGCCCGGGCGACCCGGCGCTCGCCGACGACCCCAAGATGGCGGTACTGCGCCCGATCGTCGCGGACGCCCTGGCCGCCGTCCGCTCCGGCGCCCGCACCGCGCCGCTGCTCGCGGTCTGCCTCAGCCACCAGCTGCTCTCCGCCGAGCTCGGTCTCGCGCTCGGTCGCAAGGCCGTCCCGTACCAGGGCGCGCAGGAGAGCATCGACCTGTTCGGCAGCAAGCGCACGGTCGGCTTCTACAACACCTTCACCGCGCGCTGCTCGGAGGCCGACGCGGCCCGGCTGGCCGCCGAGGGCATCGAGGTCGCCCGGGACGCCGTCACCGGCGACGTCCACGCCCTGCGCGGCCCCGGCTTCGCCGGCCTGCAGTTCCACCCGGAGTCGGTGCTCACCCGGGACGGCGTGGACATCGTGGCGGCCCTGCTGAAGCAGGCGGCGGCCGTAGCGCGCTGAGGAGGTGGAAGGGTCCCGGGCGTGCACCGGCCCGGGACCGCTTCACAGCTCCTCGTCCAGCCCCCGCTCGATCGCGTACCGCACCAGCTCCACCCGGTTGTGCAGCTGCAGCTTCCCCAGCGTGTTCTGCACGTGGTTCTGCACCGTCCGGTGCGACAGCACCAGCCGGTCGGCGATCTGCCGGTAGGACAGCCCCTTGGCCACCAGCCGCAGCACCTCGGTCTCCCGAGCGGTCAGCTGGGGGACGGCGGGCGCCGAGGCCGGGGCCGGCTCGGCGGCCAGCCGACGGAACTCGCCCAGCACCAGACCGGCCAGCCCCGGGGTGAACACCGCGTCTCCGACGGCCGTACGGCGCACCGCGTCCAGCAGTTCGTCCCGCCCGGCCGACTTCACCAGGTACCCGGTCGCGCCGGACTTCACCGCCTCCAGCACGTCCTGGTGCTCACCGCTGGCCGACAGCACCAGCACCCGCGCCGCCGGGTCGTGCGCGACCACCTGACGGCACACCTCGACGCCGGGCAGGCCCGGCAGGTTGAGGTCCAGCACGACGACCTGCGGTGAGCAGGCGCGGGCGCGGCGCACGGCCTCCTCGCCGTCGCCCGCCGTGGCCACCACGTCCAGCCCGGCCTCGGCCAGGTCGCGGGAGACGGCGTCACGCCACATCGGGTGGTCGTCCACCACCATCACCCGCACCGGCCGGTCGGTCGTCGGCTGATCGGTCATCAGAAGCCTTCCCTCGGGACGCGCAGTTCGACCTCGACGCCCTCCCCGGGCGCCGAGTACAGCTCGGCCGTACCGCCGAGGTCCAGCAGCCGGCCGCGGATGGACTGGGAGACGCCGAGCCGCCCGGCTCGCTCCGCCTCGCCGAGTCGGCCGGGGGCGAAGCCGGGCCCTTCGTCGCGGATGCTGACGGTGACGGCCGCCGGCTCGTCCTCCACCAGGATCCAGGCCCGGGTCTGCTCCCCCGCGTGCTTGCGCACGTTGTCCACGGCCGCGCCGACCGCTGCGGCGAGCTCCCGCGCCGCCGGGCCCGGCAGCAGCACCGGGGTGCCGGGGGCGGAGAGCGTGATCCGCTCGTCGGCGTACGGGCGCAGCAGCGCGGTGAGGTCACAGGGCTCGGCGGCGTCGGCCTCCGGCAGGTCCACGGCGCGCTGGGCCGGGAGCGGACCGCCGGTCATCAGCGCCCGCAGCGCACGCTCCTGCTCACCGGCGAGCCGGCCCAGCTCGGCGAAGTCCGCGCCGCCGCCGGTGCCCTCGCCCAGTTCCACGCCCCGGCGCTGGACCAGCGCGAGCACCTGCAGCACGCCGTCGTGGATGTCCCGGGAGAGCCGCTCGCGCTCCCGGGTGGCCGCCTCGACCTGGAGCGCCCGGGCCAGGGTGGCCTCGCTGGCGCGGGCCAACTCGATCACGTACCCGATCGCGATCCCGGCCACCAGCAGCAGCACGATGTTGTGGATGTTGTCGCCGGTCGGACCGCCGTGCCCGAGGATGTTGGCGATCCCGATCACCGAGCCGGCCGCCGCCGACGGACGCCAGCCGCCCTTCGCGGCGCAGCCGAGCACCGAACCGGCGGCCCAGATGGTCGGCAGGGTGAGTGCGCCGTGGCTGATCCGGGCCGGGGCGTCGATCATCCCGCTCATCACGATGCCGGTCACGGCCAGGGCGAGGTCGAAGCCCAGCACGAACCAGGTGCAGCGCTGCGGGTCGGCGAAGGCCCGGGTGCTGGCGAGCGTCCAGAGGGTGAGCGCGCCGAGGAAGATCCAGCCGGAGACCGGGTGCAGGAAGTGCAGGTAGGCGTTGAAGTACCGCAGCAGGGCGTAGCAGAGGGCCAGCACCCGGAAGTAGGAGATCGCCTTCCACAGCGGGAGTTCGACGGACATCCCGCCGGCCGCCACCGTGCCGCCGCGCGCTCCGGCTCTCGCGCCCTCCGCCATTCCCGAGCCCTCCCCTGGACCCGACCGGGTCGGTCGGTCCGACCCGGTCCCCTTCTGCTACGGCTTACCGGTGTTCTCGCCGTCCCCGGCCTCGGCGGCCTTCTCGGCTTCCGCGGCCTTCTCCGCCTCGGCGGCCTCCGCCTTCTCGGCCTTCTCGGCCTTGGCGGCCGCGCGGCGCTCGGCGTCGGCCTTCTTCTTCTCGTCGGCGATCTGCCGCTTGGCGGCGGTCGCGTAGATGTCCACGTACTCCTGGCCGGAGAGCCGCATGATCTCGTACATCACCTCGTCCGTCACCGAACGGAGGATGAAGCGGTCGTTCTCCATGCCGTGGTAGCGGGAGAAGTCCAGCGGACGGCCGATCCGGATGCCCGGGCGGATGCCGAAGTTCGGGACCACCTGGCCGGGCGGCTGCACCTTCTCGGTGTCGATCATGGCGACCGGGATGACCGGCGCGCCGGTGGCCAGCGCGACGCGGGCCAGACCGCCGACCTTGCCGCGGTAGAGCTTGCCGTCGGGCGAGCGGGTGCCCTCGGGGTAGACGCCGAACAGCTCGCCGCGGTCCAGCACCGCGATGGCGCTGCGGATCGCGGCCTCGCCGGCGCCGCGCACGCCCGAGCGGTCCACCGGCAGCTGGCCTACGCCCTTGAAGAAGGCGGCGGTCAGCCGGCCCTTGAGGCCCGGGGTGTTGAAGTACTCGGCCTTCGCGATGAAGGTGACCCGGCGCTTGATCAGCGCGGGGAAGAAGAACGAGTCCGAGAAGGACAGGTGGTTGCTCGCGATGATCGCCGCACCCTCGGTGGGGATGTTCTCCTCACCCTCGATCCACGGCCGGAAGAAGATCCGAAGCAGTGGCGCGACGATCATCTTCATCAGTCGGTAGAACAACCCGGGCCTCCTGTTATGCGGACCGGTCGATCCTAATGCCCCGCGGCCGTCCGTTGTGCCCGGCCCCGCCGTAGGGGGTGTACGTCCCGGCGCAGGGCGTGGGACGATGCGAAAACCCGCAGCTCCCCTCTCCGCGTCCCTCCCCCAGCGCCACCAGCCCGCGAAGGAGTCCGCCATGCCGCTGCTGCCCGGTGCCGAACCGTACCGCCACCGCGGCGGACCGGTGGGAGTGCTGCTGTGCCACGGCTTCACCGGCTCGCCGCAGTCGCTGCGGCCGTGGGCCGAGGAGCTGGCGGCGGCCGGGTACACCGTCTCGCTGCCGCTGCTGCCGGGGCACGGCACCCGGTGGCAGGACATGCAGGTCACCCGGTGGGAGGACTGGTACGCCGAGGTCGAGCGCGAACTGCTGGCCCTGGCCGGGGAGTGCGAGCAGGTCTTCGTCTGCGCGCTGTCGATGGGCGGCGCGCTGGCGCTGCGGCTGGCCGCGCTGCACGGCCCGAAGGTGGCCGGACTGGTCCTGGTCAACCCGTCGGTGCGCTCGGACAACCCCGCGAGTGTGCTGCTTCCGGTGCTCCGGCACCTCGTCCCGAGCCTGCCCGGGATCGTCGACGACATCCAGAAGCCGGACGCGAAGGAGCTCGGCTACGACCGCACCCCGCTGCACGCCGCGTGGTCACTGGCCCGGCTGTGGCAGGAGGTCCAGCGGCGGCTGCCGCAGGTGACCCAGCCGGTGCTGCTCTTCCGCAGTCCGCAGGACCACGTCGTCTCGCCGGCCAACTCGGAACTCGTGCTGGCCCGGATATCCTCGACCGACGTGACGGAGCGGCTGTGCCAGCGCAGCTTCCACGTCGCGACGCTGGACCACGACGCGGCGGAAATATTCTCGGCGAGCCTGGACTTCATCCGACGGCTGGCCCCCGCGCACGCGGCGGGGGCGGGCAGGGCCGAATCCGACGATCACCAGGGCTGAAGGGCCGGAAGTGCACGAGAGCAGCACGGCGGGCGGCGGGGACGAGAAGCCCCGCGAGGACGGCGCGCGGACGGACGGCGCGCCCAAGGACAGCACCGTCCAGGGGGACGGCACCATGGGCGGCCCGACGGGCGGCACGGAGTCGAACGGTACGGAGGCGGGCGCAGCCGCGCCCATCGCAGCCGCCGGGGGCGCCGCCGAACCGGACGCCGCCCCCGCCCCCGCGGAGTCCCGCGCACGCCGCACCCCCGAGCGCAGCCAGGCCGAGCAGGATGCGATCTTCGCCGCGCTGGTGGCCCAGTTCGACGACCCGGTGGACCTCACCAACCCCAACTGGCCGGAGATCGAGAACCTCCGGGCGCAGAACGAGCTCAAGGGCGGCTTCAAGGACGGCGTCGGCCCCAAGGCCGACCCGGACGACCTCTCCGACCTGGCCCCGCAGCCCCGTTCCCGCTCCGGCCGGCCCGTCCTCCCGGCCGCCGCGGCCGGCCCGCGCGACTTCGAGCTGGACGAGGAGACCGACGAGGGCCACTACATCCCGCCGGAGCCCCCGCCGCTGCCCGCCGCCGACGCGACCGCCAAGTTCGCCTGGCTGGCCGTGCTCGGCGGCCCGGCGCTGCTGCTGATCGACGCGGTGGTGTGGCGGGAGATCTCCGGCTGGCCGGCCTGGGTCGGGGTCACCGCCTTCCTCGGCGGCTTCGTCACCCTGGTCGCCCGGATGAAGGACCGCGACGAGGACGAGCCGGAGGACCCGGACCACGGCGCGGTCGTCTGACCTTTCAGCCCTCGGGAAGCTCCAGGAACGCCAGCACCGGCAGGTGGTCGGTCGCGGCCCGCAGGTCGGCCCCGGTGACGCCGGGCAGCCCGTGCGGCACCCCGCAGCCGAGGACGGTGATCCCGGGCGTGGCGAAGACGGCGTCGATCCGCTGGTACGGGTTCTCGGGCACCGAGGTGAACTCCCCGCCCCAGGGCGCGGTCGGGTAGCCGTCCCACAGCCGCGAGGCCAGCAGCCGCCGGCCCGGCCCGTCCGGGTGCTCGTTGAAGTCCCCGGCCACGATGCCCTGTTCGGCGACGGCGAGCTGGTCGAGCAGCAGCTCGAACTGCCCGTACCGCTCCTCGGCGTCCAGGCTGAGGTGGCAGCTGGTGACGGTGAACGGCGCCGCACCGGGCAGCCGCAGCAGCGCGGTGGCGAAGCCGCGCGCGTGCAGGCCGCGGGTCTTGGGCAGCAACCGGTCGTGCACGCCGAGCACCTCCACCGCGCCGGGCCGGCCGAGCAGCAGCGGCCCCGCGGCGGTGCGGCCGCCCCCGGCCAGCACCACCGTCCCGGTGCTCCGGGCCAGCCAGGCGGCCTGCCCCTCGGGCCGCCAGTAGCGCGGCGACTCCTGGATGCAGACCAGGTCGGGCGCGCAGGCCCGGATCACCCGCACCAGTGCCCGCCGGTCGTCGCGCAGCGAGCGGACGTTGTAGCTGAGCAGGCGCAGCCGGCGCGGGCCGGGCGGCGGCGGTTCGACGGGTGCGGTGGTCATGGTCCCCCCTGTGTGCGTGCGTCACCGGGTCCGACCGTACTGCGACGGCGGCGGCGCGTCCGGGATTGGTCGGGGCCCGGTCGCACCGCCGCCGGCGGGCTTGAAAGCTCCCCCTGAGGCTCCTTGGCGAAGGGGGTGCCCCCCTGAGGCTCCTTGGCGAAGGGGGTGTAACAGTCAGGCAGTGCGGGCGAGGTCCGCCGCGCCGACGATGCCGGCCGCGGAGCCCATCGAGGCGAGCACGACCTCGGCGCGCGGGCGGTGCACGCCGCCGGTCAGGTAGTGCTCGAAGGCCTTGGCGACCGGGTCGAGCAGCAGGCGGCCCGAGTCCGAGACGCCACCGCCGAGGACGAAGACGCCCGGGTCGAACAGCGCGGCGAGGTCGGCCATGCCGCGGCCCAGCCAGTCGGCCAGCTCGGCGTAGCACTCCAGGGCGAGCGGGTCGCCCGCCTCGGCGGCCTCGGTGATGTGGATGCCGCGGATGGTCTCGGCGACGCCGTCGTTGAGCTCCAGCATCCGCCGGCCGCGCACCGGGTCGGCCGCCGCCTTCTCCCGGCCGTAGCGGCGCAGCGCGCGCCCGGAGCCGTACTGCTCCCAGCAGCCCTTGCCGCCGCAGCCGCACTGCAGGCCGTCCGGGACCATGTTGAGGTGGCCGATCTCGCCGGCCACGCCGAAGCGGCCGCGGTGCAGTCGGCTGTCCAGGACGATGCCGCCGCCGATTCCGGTGCCGACGGTGATCAGCACCATGTCCTGGTGATCGGCGGCCGCGCCGAAGCGGAACTCGGCCCAGGCGGCGCAGTTGGCGTCGTTCTCGACCACCGTGGACAGGCCGGTGAGCTCCTCGATCCGGCCGCGCAGCGGCTCGTTCTCCCAGTCGATGTTGGGCGCGAAGATCACCGTGGAGCGGTTGCTGTCGACGAAGCCGGGGGCGCCGACGCCGACCGCGGTGACGTCGGGGTGCTGCTCCTTGAGTTCGCGCACGGCCTGCGCGATGGCGTCGACCGCCCACTGCGGGTCGGCCGGGGTGGGCACCCGGGTCCGGGCCAGGATCGCGCCCGCATCGTCGACCACGCCTGCCGCGATCTTGGTCCCGCCGACATCGACGCCGATGGTCAGAGCCATGTGTCCCTCAGCTATTCACTCGTTCCCGCCGGACGGAACGGTACCGCCCAACCCTGCCCCCGTACATAGGCTCGCATACATTATCCGAAGACATTTCTGGGACCGCCGGGCCGCGACGCTTCAAAAGTCGTATCTAATCTCCCCCTTCGTGACGCACGAGAGCACAGCGATCACGCTGCGAAATTCACGGATTCACTGCTTGACGGACGGCCCGTCAGCCCCGTCGGCACCCTCGGCCCCGCCCGGCACGTCGAGGTCGATCTTCTCCACCGACGCCCCGTCCCCCGCCGTCCAGCGCCGCTCGTGCCCGGCCACCGCGGCGCGGTAGGCGGCCAGCAGTTCGGCGCCCGCGGCGGCGATCCCGGAACCGGCGGCGGCGAGGTGGGAGTAGACCTCCGGCTGCTGGGTGCGCAGGCGGTCGGCCAGCCCGGAGAGGGTGATCAGGGTGGTGGCGCTGGTCTCCTGCGCCTTCTCGCCGAGGGCGGTGGCGAACCGGCGCACCTCGTCCACCAGCGGGCCCAGCTCGGGCCCGAAGGGGTGGGACTGCCCGTCGGCCGACTCGCTGCGGTCGGCGCCGGGCTCGGTGCGGTCGTCGGTGCTGGTCATCGCGGGCGCCTCCTCGGCCGTGGCCGCACCCCGCGGCCCTCGGGCCCGACGCTACCGGACGGCCCCGTGCCCGAAGAAAAGCCGGAAGACCCGTCAGCCGTGCGGCCAGAGCGAAGGGTCGGGTGCGAACCGCACCGAGAGCAGCCCCTCGTGCAGCCCGGCCCCGGCCACCGTGCAGCGGCGCAGCGCGGAGGGCAGTGCGAGCACCCGGCGGTGGGCGCCGAGGCCGACCACCAGGTCGTCGCCCCGGCGGACCAGGTCGAGTTCGGCGCGGTCGGCGCCGGGCAGGTCGAGGTGCCAGACCAGCAGCCCCTCCTCGGCGAGCCGGTCCTCGACCGTCCAGGGCACCGGGGCGAGCCGCTCGGGGCCGGGCCCGTCCCCGTACAGGTGGTCGGCGACCGCCTCCAGGGTGCCCTCGGCCTGGCCGGAGACCAGCACCGGGGCGTCGGTGTCGGCGGTGAGCCGGTCCAGCTCCTCCCGGCGGCGGCGGGCCAGTTCGGCCAGCCAGGGGTCGGGCGAGGCGAGGGCGGCCGGCGGCAGGGCGCCGTGCACGACGACGGCGTCCGGCCGGTGCCCGTGCAGCGCGAGCCCGGCCCGGATCCGGCGCAGCTCCCGGTACGGGTGGCCGTCGGCCGGGACGACCAGGCGCACGCTGGTGCCGGGGTCGTCGATCGCGGCGCGGGACTCGGCGAGCAGCGCGGCGGCCTTGGCGCGCCCCCCGTACAGCCACTCGGCGGGCATCGGGACGCCGGCCAGCCCGGCCAGCAGCGGGCGCAGCGCCCGGGCGGCCTGCCGCTGTTCGGGGACCAGCCGGTCCAGGTAGCGGGTCAGCTGCTCGGGCAGGGCGAGGGTGGCGATCAGCTCGGCGGGCGGCGGGGCGAGCACCACCAGGACGTCCTGGTCGGCGGCCGGCAGGGCGCGCAGCAGGGCGAGCCGGGCGATGCCGGGGAGGGCGGTCAGCTCCTCGGGGTCGAGCTGTTCGGCGCCGAGCAGGTCGAGGGCGGGCTTGAGCCGGTCGGTCAGCTCGCCGACGGCGTAGCGGAAGGCGGCCTGCTCGTCGATCCGGGAGACGGTCAGGCCCGGTGCGTAGCGCACCGGTTCGGGTTCCAGGCGGGTGCCGAGGACGGAGTCCAGGGCGCGGTGCGGGTCGTCGGCGGCCAGCAGCCAGGTGCGGTGGCCGCGCCCGGCCGCGTGCAGGGCGGTGGCGGCGGCCACGGTGGGCGCGCCCGCGTCGCCGCTGACCAGGATGGTGCGCGTCGCCGTCATGCCGTCAGCCCCCGTTCCGCCGTGTCAGCCCTCGTCAGCTCTCGACGCGCTTCTTCAGACCGTCCAGCGCGCGGTCGATGATGACCTTCTCGGCCTTGCGCTTGATCATGCCGAGCATCGGGATCTTGACGTCCACGGCGAGCTGGTAGGTGACCTCGGTGCGGCCGCCGGCCAGCGGGGCGAGGGTGTAGGAGCCGTCCAGCGAGCGGAGCATCTGGCTGCGGACGAGGGTCCAGCGGACCTCGCGGTCACCGTCCCAGGTGTAGGCGAGGACGTGCTCGTCGCGGATGGCGCCGGCGTCCAGCAGCAGCCGGACCTCGGCGGCACGGCCGTCCTCGCCGGTCCCCAGGACCTCGACCTCCTTGACCTCACCGGTCCAGGCCGGGTAGGCGGCGAAGTCGGCGATCACGGCCATGACCGTGGCCGGGGTCGCGTCGATGGTGATGCTCGACCTGGTGTGCTCCGCCATGGAATGACCCTCCGTGTCGTCCCTCTGCCTGCCGGTCCGGTCGAGGCCTGCTCGACCCGATCCGCCCGGAGCAGGCTATCGCGACCGGCGATCCACTCGGCCGCACGGGCACCGGCGCCGGGCCGTACGGGCCGGGCGGCGGGGCATGCCATCGACCGGTCACCCGGGCCCTGCCGTAGGGTGCCAGTCGAACGACCCGGTCACCGCCTGGTCCGACCCGGCCGGGTGTGACACTTCGAACACCGGGGCCGCCCCCCTGGTCGAAGCTGCCTACCGGGCAGTAACGTCCTGCCGTCCCGCAGCGTCGCGAACGAGGAGCAGTCTTGCTCGACTTCAGCCTTCCGGCCCTCTATCAGGTACCGAGCGGCGGTAACCTCTCCGACCCTGTGCACCGGAACGCCGAGGAGCACCCGGACGTCGCGGTGCTCAGCCGGAAGGTGGACGGCCACTGGCAGGAGTTGACCGCGGTCCAGTTCCTCGCCGAGGTGCACGCGGCCGCGAAGGGCCTGATCGCCTCGGGCATCGAGCCGGGCGACCGAGTGGGCATCATGTCCCGCACCCGCTACGAGTGGACGCTGCTGGACTTCGCGATCTGGACGGCCGGCGCGATCACCGTGCCGGTGTACGAGACCTCCTCCGCCGAGCAGGTCGAGTGGATCCTCGGCGACTCGGGCGCGGTCGCCGTCCTCACCGAGACCGACCAGCACCGCGAGGTGGTCGAGGAGGTCCGCGACCGGCTGCCGGAGCTGAAGCACCTCTGGCAGATCGAGGGCGGCGCGCTCGCCGCGCTGGCCGAGGCGGGCAAGGACGTCCCGGACGCGACGGTCCAGGAGCGCCGCTCGATCGCCGGCCCCGACTCGGTCGCCACCATCGTCTACACCTCGGGCACCACCGGCCGCCCGAAGGGCTGCCAGCTGACGCACGGCAACTTCCTCGCCGAGTGCGGCAACATCGTCGAGCGGCTGACCCCGCTGTTCGGCACCGGCGACAACTCCATCCTGCTCTTCCTGCCGCTGGCCCACGTGCTCGGCCGGATCGCCGAGATCGCCCCGGCGATGGCCCCGATCAAGCTGGGCCACGTCTCCGACATCAAGGACGTCACCGCCGAGCTGGCCTCCTTCCGGCCGACCCTGATCCTGGGTGTGCCCAGAGTCTTCGAGAAGGTCTACAACACCGCCCGCGCCAAGGCCCAGGCCGACGGCAAGGGCAAGATCTTCGACAAGGCCGCCGAGACCGCTATCGCCTACAGCCGGGCGCTGGACGCCGGCGGCGCGGGCCTGCTCCTGCGGATCAAGCACGCGGTCTTCGACAAGCTGGTCTACAGCAAGCTGCGCGCCGCCCTGGGCGGCCGGGCCACCCACGCCCTGTCCGGCGGCGCCCCGCTCGGCGAGCGGCTGGGCCACTTCTACCGGGGCATCGGCTTCACCGTCCTGGAGGGCTACGGCCTGACCGAGACCTGCGCGGCCACCACCTTCAACCCGTGGGACAAGCCGAAGATCGGTACGGTCGGCCAGCCGGTCCCCGGCGCCTCGGTCCGGATCGGCGAGGACGGCGAGGTCTTCTTCAAGGGCCCGCACGTGTTCACCGGCTACTGGAACAACCCGCAGGCCACCGCCGACACCCTCAAGGACGGCTGGATCGCCACCGGCGACATCGGCTCGCTGGACTCCGAGGGCTACCTGACCATCACCGGCCGCAAGAAGGAGATCATCGTCACCGCGGGTGGCAAGAACGTCGCCCCGGCCGTGATCGAGGACCGGATCCGGGCCCACGCCCTGGTCGGCGAGGTCATGGTGGTCGGCGACCGCAAGCCCTTCATCGCCTGTCTGATCACCGTCGACCCGGACTTCTTCCCCAAGTGGAAGGAGCTCAACGGCAAGCCCGCCACCGCCACCCTCGCCGAGCTCGCCGACGACCCGGACCTGCTGGCCGCCCTGCAGTCCGCGGTGGACGACGGCAACGCGGCCGTCTCGCACGCCGAGGCGGTCAAGAAGTTCCGCCTGCTGGACACCGAGTTCTCCGAGGAGAGCGGCTACCTGACGCCCTCGCTCAAGCTCAAGCGCAACGTCGTACTGAAGGACTTCGCCGCCGAGGTCGAGGCGCTCTACAAGAAGTAAGCACAGCAAGAAATAAGCACAGCGAGAAGTCAGCAGACGCGGCGTGGGCCTCGCCTCCTTCCCGGGAAGGAGGCGAGGCCCTCGTCGCGTCTGCCCGTACTAGCCCCAACGCCGTGTAGATAGAGCCTTGGGCGGTTGCGTCAAGTCGCCTGAAATGGGACGGAGCTCCTGCTAGAACCGTGTCGGCCAAGAT
>NZ_JBICZB010000005.1:235757-242850 GCF_043201815.1 Kitasatospora sp. NPDC048296 | reverse complement strand
GAGCAGGCCCTCTTCGCCTACATCGAGGGCTTCTATAACCCCCGGCGCCGCCATTCGGCGAACGGCCAGCTCAGCCCGGCCGAGTTCGAACGTCGTCACACCGCGAAGCCACCACATAGAGTGCTCTACGCAGTCGCGTAGCTCGCAAGCCCACCGGTGTCTGTCAGACCGGGGCAACTCCACGGCCTCGGCTTCGACCCGGCCCCCGGCGACCCCACCGCCGTGGCCGGCCTCAGCGGCAGCCTGCGCCGGGTCTCCCAGCACCTGACCGGCGTCCACACCACGCTCACCCAGATCTCCGACAACCAGGGCCAGTGGACCGGCGAGGCCGCCAAGTCCTTCGCCGCCCAGTTCGGCAAGCTCCCCGGCTACCTCCAGGACGCCGCCGACTCCATCACCGCCGCCTACCAGGCCCTCGACACCTGGTACCAGACGCTCAACGAACACCAGCCCAAGGCCGCCGAGTTGGCCCGCGCCGCGGTCGCCGCCAAGCAGGGCAAGGAACAGGCCGAACAGGCCCACCGCACCGCGGCCGCCGCCCCCGACCTCGAACTGGCCGGCAGGAGCTTCCCCGACGACGCCTCCCTCGCCGCCGCCGAACAGCGCTACACCGCCGCCAAGAAGCACCTCGACGAGGCCACCAGGCTGGTCAACAGCGCCACTTCGACCCTCACCGGCCTGCAGAGCCAGGCCCACGAGCTCGCCGAAGGCCACAAGTCCGACGCCCGCAAGACCGCCACCGCCATCCGCAAGGCCGCCGACAGCAAGGCCCCACCGGAGCCGGGCCGGCTCAGCAAGGTCGGCACCTGGCTGAAGAGCCACGGCGCCGACCTGCTGACGGTGGCCGCGGGCGTCTGCGGCGTCGCGGCGATCTTCTTCCCGGCGTTCGCCCTGCCGGCGATCCTGCTGAGCGTCGCGGCGGCGGGTTGGCACGGGACCAAGTTCATCGCCGAAGGAAAGCTCCTTCCGCCGCAGAAGAACATCGGCAACTGGCTGACGCTGGGCGGTGACCTCCTCGGCGCGATCCCCGGAGCAGGCGTCGCCAAGTCCGGCTGGACCGCGGCCCGGGAAGCGAGCGCTGCCGGTGCGGGCCTGCGTGGAACGGTGAGCGCCGGAACGACCGAGGTCCGGGTCGCCGCCCGAGCCGCCGACCCGGCGAATCCGATCTTCACCAAGACGATCGAGAAGCAGGCCATCAAGTACGGGGTCTCCAAGGAAACTGCGATGGACATCTCCGACGGCGTCCAGGCCGTCACCACCGCCGGGCTCAACGCACCGACCGCATACGCCCTCACCAAGGACAACCCGAGCGACGACCTCAACGGCGCGGTCAACTACACCACCGGCGCCAACAATGTCGTCGGCTCCGTCGGCGTCGGCTCCGGCGGTGGCAAGCTCTATCCCGTCGTCGGCACCGTGGCCGCCGTCGGCAGCCTGCTCGGCATGGGCGGATGGGCGGCGGGCTATGGCCGTTGAGACCTCCGAGTCCACGGTCCC
The DNA here is from genome assembly GCF_043201815.1 of Kitasatospora sp. NPDC048296. Taxonomy (NCBI): domain Bacteria; kingdom Bacillati; phylum Actinomycetota; class Actinomycetes; order Kitasatosporales; family Streptomycetaceae; genus Kitasatospora; species Kitasatospora sp. NPDC048296. The sequence goes on along the minus strand of NZ_JBICZB010000005.1, from coordinate 241,353 downwards.
CCCGTTCTGGCTGTCCCTGCCCGCGGGCTTCACCTCCCTCGACCTGGACGAGGACCCCGGCGACCGGATGGAACGCACGGCGGAGATCCTGGACACCGTCTTCCCGACTGCTCACCCCGAGCAGAAGCTCAGCGTCGTGATCGCCGCCGAAACCGCCCTGCAGGCGCAGCTGCGCGAGGGCGCCGTCCATGTCTCCAGCTGCCTGGTCCGGGCCGAGGACGGCGAGCCGATCCACGGCATGTTCGCGGTCTTCGTCCGCCCGCAGGAACTCGGCCCACGCGGCAGCTACCCCGACCGCGCCGCCGAGGAGTTGGCCGAGGCCTGGCCGGACGCCGACGTCGGCGTGGTGGACCTGCCCCTCGGCCGCGCCGCCCTCGCCGCCCGCGAGCTGACCGTCCCGGTGCCCGGCGTGGTGTGGGGCGTGCCCGAGTCCACCGTCAGCACGGTGCGTCAGCTCGAACTGCTGATCCCGCACCCGTGGAGCCCGCACGTGGTCGTCGCGGTCTTCACCACCGAGGACCTCGACTACTGGCCCGAGTGGCTGCCGCTGCTCGCCGAAGCGTTCCGCGGTATCTCCTTCCACCCGCCCCGGGACACGAGTCTCGACGATCTGCCGCCCGAGCAGTGGGACAACATCCGGAAGGCCTTCGGATGACCGTCACCCGAGGCGACCGGACCACGCGCACCGGCAACGGTTGGCTCCGCCGCGCCCTCGCGCTCATCGGCATCCTGACCTGCCTGTACGTCGGCGTCGTCCTCGCGTACGTCTACGTCGGCACCATCGTGGCCGTCGCCTTGGGGTTCCTGTACCTCGTGGCGGTGGGTATCGGAGTCTCGAAGCTCGGAGCTCCCGGCAGCGACCCCGAGTTCAAGGAGGTCGGCGGCTCTCTGGCCCTGGCCGTCCTCGTGCTTCTGATGGCCACCGGGGCGGGTGCGGACGCCTGGCACAACATGGTGCTGTCCTCGGGCCGGGACGTGCGCGCCGTGGTCGTCACCGAGCACGTCGAAAAGTCCTCGCGCGGATCGACGACGCGTACGTACACCCTCGTGTCGAGGGGCGAAGGAACCGTCCCGGGCGGGCCGTTGAAGCCCGATTCCGAGCGGTTCGAGTCCGGCGACACGGTCACCGTCCGGATGGACCCGGCCGGCCGCGTCGCGCCCAAGCTCCCGGGTGAGGCCGACTCACCGGCCTCCCTCTGGCTCGCCATCGGGCTCAACGCAGGCTTCGCGCTCATCCTCCTCTGGTTCGCTCACATCGACAGCCGTCCACGCCGGATGCCCCGCCCGGCCGGACCTTGGCGGGAGGGCCTGCGCCGACTTGACGGGCTACCGCTCGCCGCGGTGGCGACGGCGGTCTCGGTGCCCTGGCTCCTGCTCTTCCTGCTCGTCCGCGACAACCTCGGCTTGGCCCTGATGGTCGCCGTCCCGTATCCGTTCGCCGCGATGGCGGCCGACGGTGCACTGGCCCGCGACGAGGACCGGAAGCGGCCGCAGGGGCTGGTCATCCTCCTGGTCGTCGCGGTCTTCGCCCTGGGCGGCCTGATCCTCTAACACTTGGTCAAGAAATCCCCCAGAACCCGCAAAGTGACGGTCGTCACACGAACCGTCCACAACCCCGGCCCTCTGACCAGGCATCTCACCCCTCACTGCTAATGACGCGACAAGAAGTACGGGGGATGACGCCATGGCAGATGACGCAGCGAAGGCCGGCGGGCCGCAGTTCAAGATCGCGCCGGGTGATCTGAAGGACGCCGCGCCGACCTTTGAGACCCAGAGCAAGGCACTCAAGGACGCGCTCGACAAGCTCAAGAAGAGCCTCACCGAGGACGGGGCCCCCTGGGGCAGCGACAAGAGTTCGCGACGGCCTACAACACCCCGCACGACCACGTGCTCTCCGCGCTCGACGTCCTGGTCAAGGGCCTGAACAGCATCAACGAGGGGCTGCACGCCCACGCCGACAACCACACCGGCGCCGACAACCAGGCCAAAAAGAACATGACGATATGAGCGGCGCCCGCTCCCGGACGGGAGCAGCGCGTGGGTGAGTCCACGGCGGCGAAGGCCGTCCAGAAGCTCACCGGCATGTGGTGGCCGGACGCCGACCCGGACAAGCTGCGCAAGGTCGCGGACGCCTGGGAGGCGATGGCCACCGCCATCGACAACGTCACCGTGCCCACCAACCAGGCCGCCGCCGCGATCGTCGCGAACAACCACGGCCCCGCCATCGACGCCTTCGGGAAGTTCTGGGGCCAGTACTACGGCGGCAAGGACAGCGCCGGCAAGGGCAAGGGCTGGCTCCCCGAAACCGCCGACGCCTGCCGCAGCCTCGCCAAGGCCCTGCGGGACTTCGCCACCGAGGTCGACAAGGCGATCAAGAAACTCGAAGAGGAAGCCACGATCGTCGGCGCCACCCTCGTCGCCGGCACCGCCCTCGCCTTCTTCACAGCCGGGCTCTCCGAGGCCGCCGCCGGGGGCGCCGCGGCCGCCATCGTCGCCACCGCCGCGGGCCTGGGCGTGACCGTCTCCGAGACCATCGCGACCATCGCCGCCACCGTGCTGGTCGGCGCCGCGTTCGGCGCCGTCGAGGCCATCACCGTCGACCTCGCCGTCGCCCAGCCGATCCGGGTCGAGTTCTTCGACGACGGCGGCTACAGCTTCAACGAGGCCCTCGACTCCGCCGAGACCGGCGGCATCATGGGCGGCGCCGGCGGCGGCCTCGGCGCGGGCGGAAAGGCCCTCGCAGCCGCCGCCGAAGGCGCCGACAACGCCTCCGTCGCCCTCGCCGGCCTCGCCAAGGTCGCGAACGCCGCCGACACCCTCCCCGGCCGCATGGTCACCGGCGCAGGCCTCAGCTACGGCTACGACGCGGCCTTCAAGACCGGCCCGGTCATGCCGCTGGACCTCATCCTCGGCGCCGTCGGCGGCGCGGCAGGACCACGCAGCTCCACCAAGCGGCCCGAGGTTCCTGCGCCGACCGAGCCAACCGGCGGAGTGCGCCCCGGCACCTCGGGCGCGAACCTGACTCCGGACCGGGTTCCGCCGAGCTCGGAAGGCATCCCGGCCGGGGACCTCAAAGCGGAATACGCCACACTAAGCGACCCGGAGGCACTGCCGAAATACGAGCAGATCCGCGCGATGACGGACGATGTACCTCGGATCGCCGAGAACTTGGAGATCGATGAGAATATCGTCGCCAAGGCCAAGGAGCACCTTTTCCTGACCAAGCACAAGGTTCAGTTCGGCCCCGGAAAGGCAGTCGACGGGGAGTACTTCAGCGCCCACAGCTCATTGGCCACCTACTGGCTTCGCGCCAGGAACTGGAATGTCTCGGAGTCGACCGCCGGAATCGTCCGTGGCATCATTGCCCACGAATACGTCGAGAGCCTCCTCATGAAGGCCGGTCTACCGTACCGTTCGGAGGATCCAAGCGCATGGGTAGATGACTACAAACCTCTCCCGGGCAATGTCGGTGCACACGAGTTGGCCCCGGAATCCGGGAGCAGCTTCGATCACACGCTCGACGGCACGCTGAAGCACTGGAGGGGGCTCGGGATCGAGCCGCCAGACGTGCCGATCGCAAAAAACCTCTCAAATATCGATCTATTGGCCCAATCGGCCCTGGAGTGGTGGCACGCAAATGAGCAAAAGTCTCACTGACGCAATGATGGAACGCTTGGCCGACATCAGGTGGACCAACCTGGAAGGCCGCAATGCGCATGTGGCCTCCCGGTCCCGGCTGATGATCGAATACCTTCGCAGGGCCTCGCTCTGGGCCGAGGCGCTGGGCGGTCCGCCGAAGTGGCCCATCTTCGACATCGCCGGGGCCCTCGCCCCGGACGTCCGGGTGGACCCCGAGGTGGCCGAGCGGCTTGAGGAGTTCCTTATGGCACACGTCGGCGGCATCGAAACTGAGAACGCCTGCCGCGCGGCTATCCGGTGGGCAACTCTTCGGGACACTCCCGGGGTGCGACTTCCCGACCTGCCGGATCCGTTCGAGCCCCTCTTCCTCGTGTACGAGCGAGGTGGGGAGGTCATCGCCGACGAGAGCCGGGCCTTCAACTTCGGCGGACGATCCGTACGGATCAAGCCCTGGCGTGAGCACCTCTCCGCAGAGCCGGCGATCTCCCTCGATACCGACACTCTCGACGCCGTGGACAACGAGGAAGGTTAGGCCCGTTTTCCATTGCGGAACCCGACTGCAGCTGCCTACGTTGGCGGCTCCGGCCCGGCCGGAGCCGCCAACACTCCGAACCGTCCGAGCGCTCGCGCGAAAGGACACGGCCTCAAATGAGTTCGGACGCTGTGCAGTCCATGGTTGATCGTCTCAAGGCCATCAGCTGGAGGTCGCCTGTCGAGGCCCTAGAGAAGAGCTACTCCCGCGCGGCGCTGATGGAGGAGTATTTCCGGCGGGCCGCGCTCTGGCTCGACGTCTACGGAGACCCTCAGCGGTGGCCCTTCTTCGACCTCGCGGAAATCGTGAACCCCGCCGTCCATGCCGATCCTGCGGTGATCGCGGACATCGAGGACTTCATCGATGAAGCCTCCGGCTCGTCGTACGCCATGGACAGCGGCGCGGCCGCCGTCCAGTGGGCAGCCCTGACCAGCACGCCCGGGGTGCGGCTGCACCCGCTGCCGGACCCCTTCGAGCCCCTGCTCCGACTCTACGAGCGCGGCGGCTCCAACTTCCGCCTCACCAACGGCTTCATCGACTTCGGCGTGATCATGGTCCCGCGTGGCAACTGGCGCACGCACCTGTCCCCGACCCCCATTGTCGAGCTGAACGACGAAGCCCTCGACTCGCTAGACGAGCGCAAGTGGGCCGAATTCAACGCACTGGCAGATCGCAGTAACCAGTCGGCCGGCCACAGCTGACCAACCCCCGCAGGAAAGGGCCGACACGGCATGAGCACGGCGATGATGGACCGCCTGGCCGCCATCAACTGGACGCACCGGGCGGGCCACGACGCGCATGCGGGCTCCCGGTCCCGACTGATGGTCGAGTACCTTCGCCGCGCCGCGCTCTGGGCCGAGGTGCTGGGCGGTCCGCCGAGGTGGCCGTACTTCGACATCGCGGGGGCCCTGGCCCCGGAAGTCCGGGTGGACCCCGCGACGGCCGAGCGGCTTGAGAAGTACGTCGAGGAGCACGTCGACGGCGTCTCGGCCGTGTTCGTCTGCCGCGCGGCCGTACGGTGGGCGACGCTGCGGAACACACCGGGGGTGCAACTTCCGGTCCTGCCAGATCCATTCGAGCCCCTCCTCCTCATGTACGAGCGGGGCGGAGAAGTCCTCTATGACGACAGCTGGGCCTTCAACTTCGGCATCCGGCGAGTGCAGATCAAGCTATGGCGCGAGCACCTCTCCGCAGAGCCCGCGACCGCAGTCGACCCCGCCACCCTGGACGCCCTCGACCACGAGTACGAACGGGCCCGCGTCGACCGCCGACAGACCGCAGCAGACTGAACGTGCCATCGTTGGCGGGGCCCGCCCCGCCGGGGCCCCCCAAACACCCCACCCGCCGGGCGGCCGGCCGCAATGGCCCCGCCACAAAATAGGTTGGGAGCTGTGCCGGGCCCTGGTGTTAGTCGCAAGGCCCAAC
>NZ_JBICZB010000005.1:235432-235747 GCF_043201815.1 Kitasatospora sp. NPDC048296 | reverse complement strand
CCCGCTCCCCCCCCCCGCCCTTAGCGGCGCGGGGGGGCCGCCGCCCCCCCCCCCCCCCCCCCCCAACACTCCGAACCGTCCGAGCGCTCGCGCGAAAGGTCACGACCTCGCGGCCATTGTGGCGCCGGAGGTACGGGCCGACCCGGCGGTGATCGCGGATGTCGAGGAATTCTCGACGCCGCCTCGAACAGGTGGTACGCCGCCGAAACCTCGATCGGCGGGGGGGGGGGGGGGGGGGGGGGGGGGGGGGGGGGGGGGGGGGGGGGGGGGGGGGGGGGGGGGCGGGGGGCGGGGGGGGGGGGGGGGGGGCGGGGT
>NZ_JBICZB010000005.1:189838-235423 GCF_043201815.1 Kitasatospora sp. NPDC048296 | reverse complement strand
GTGTGTGGGGGCCCCCCGGGGGGTTGCGGGGTTTTGCTGCTATACGCCCCCCCCCCCCAACCCGTGGGGTCCCCGCCCAAACACCCATCCCCCCCCCCCCCCCCCCCCCCCCCCCGCTACCTGACCCCTTTGAACCTCTGGTCCGGGTTTACGAACGCGGCGGCCTCTTCTCGTTCGCCAATGGCTTCGTCGACTTCGACACGATCACGGTGCCGTGCCGCGACTGGCACGACCACCTGTCGCCTACCCCCGTCGTCGAACTCGACGACGCCGCCCTCGATGCCCTCGATGAGAGAGGCTGGGCCGAACTCCGCGCACTGGCGGACCGCAACGCACGGTCGACCGACAAGACTGAGCGGCGAGAAAATCCCCTGCGGCGCCGGCCGACACCCCCGCCCGAGGGGCGTCGCCATCCCGGCGAACCCCTGCAGCCTTGATCATCGCGCAGAGGAAAGACCCATGAACAGTACGCACGCGCTAGCCGACCGACTGACGAACGTCAACTGGGACCCTGCGGAGACGGACCCCCGGCTACGCATATCGCTCATGAAGGAGTTCCTCCGGCGTTCGGCGCTGTGGGCTCACCAGTTGGGTTCGGACACGTGGCCCTTCTTCGACGTGGCAGCCCTGATCGACCCGTCCGTTCGCGCCGACCCCGACCTGGTCGAACAGGTCTCGGAGAGCTGCGCCCTGCAAAGCACGGCCGTTCAGCAGAGCTGCGTAGGAGCCTTGCACTTCGCCGCCCTCCAGGAATCCGGCAGGGCCACGCCCCAGCTGCCGGACCCGTACGAGCCCATCGTCTCCCTGTTCGAGAACGGTGGCGGCTTCACTCTTGACAGCACCGGAATGATCGACATCGATATCTCGGTGAGCATGAGCCGAGGCAGCCTGGCGGACTGGCTGCAGCGCGCGGCGCCGACCTCATGACGAGCACCATCCGCGGGCCGATCAGCCCCGGAGTGGTGGCACGCGGATGAGCAAGGGCCTCACTGACGCAGTGCCGGAACGGCTGGCCGACATCAAATGGACCAACGCGAAAGGCCGCAGCCCGCATGTGGCCTCCCCGTGATGCGGAGACACGTATGCCCATCTGGCGAAAATCCACGCACACCTCTTCCTCGACAGCGAGGAACTCCCGCTCCCGCCCGGCCGGGGAGACCGGGCAGTGGGACGACCTGTCCAGCTTCATGCAGGGGTATCTGAACGTCGAAATGGCCGGCCCGTACTACCTGCTCCAAATCCGACGGACGATCCGCAGCTTCCCTTCGTACGACGCCCTCCGGCGGAGCTTCGAACGGATGCTCGCCGAACAGACCATGACCTGTGGCGAGTTCTGCGAGAACACCTGGCTCGACTTCGAGACCGACGAGGAAATGTACGAGTACCTGGGAAAGATCCACGCCTACCTCTTCCTCGGCCAAGGGGAACCCCCTCTGCCGCCCGACTGAGGAATCCAAGGACCCACGGGCTGAGGCTTCCGCCTTCGTTGGCGCCTCCGGCTCGGCCGGAGCCGCCAACGCCCCGAACTACCCGAGCTCGCCAGCCGTCGAACTCGTACGGAGCCCGTCAGGAGCCCGTACGAGTTCCGTCAAGGCCGAACAGCCGCACACGAACCCCCCGTTAGCCTCTCGGCGATACAGCGATCAGCAACACGGGGGTGTGCGATGGCCGACTTCACGGTCAGTCCGGAGTTCCTCGCCAAGCTCTGCCAGGACCTCAAGGGCTGCGGCGACGAACTCGACCAGGGATTGCAGGCTTTGAAGGGGGCGAGCCGCAGCGGGCTCGGGTACGACTTCCTGGAGGACGCCGGGAAGCACTTCCAGGAGAAGTGGGAGTTCGGACTCGGCAAGGTCCGCGAGTCCGTCAAGGTGCTGGTCGAAGGCCTGGAGAAGGTGCAACAGGGCTACGACGGAACCGAGCAGAGCATCATCAACGCCCTCACCCCGCAGAGCGCCTGATGGCAGACCAGACGCCGACCTGGAACGGCCTCGGCTTCAACCCGGCGCCGGGCGACCAGACCGCCGTGACCAACCTGAGCGCGACCCTGCGCCGGGTCGCGGGGCACCTGGGGACCATCCACACCACGTTGTCGCAGCTCTCCAACCACGAGGGGCAGTGGACCGGTAAGGCCGCCGACAAGTTCGCCGAGAAGTTCGGCAAGCTCCCCGAATACCTGGGAGACGCCTCCGACTCGATCACCGCCGCCTACGGCGCGCTCGACACCTGGTACAAGGCGCTCACCGAACACCAGCCCAGGGCCGCCGAGTTGGAACGGCAGGCGGTCGCCGCCCGGCAGCACAAGTCCGAGGCCGACCAGGCGCACACGGCGGCCGCCGCCAACCCGGACCTCAAGCTGGCCGGGCAGAGCTTCCCCGACGACGCCTCCCTCTCCGCCGCCACGAACCGCTACAACACGGCGAAGAAGCACCTCGACGACGCGGCCGCCACCGTCCGCAGCGCCACCGAGGACCTGCAACACCTCCAGAGCCAGGGCGCCACCCTGCAGAGCACCCATAGCGGCGACGCCCACAAGGCGGCGGACGCCATCCGCAAGGCCGCCGACAGCAAGGCCCCACCGGAGCCCGGCTGGCTGGACGAAGTCGGCAACTGGTTCAAGAACCACGGCGCCGACCTCCTGACGGTCGCGGCGAGCGTCGTCGGCGTCGCGGCGATCTTCTTCCCGCCCCTCGCTCTGGCCGCGGTCGCCCTGAGCCTCGCCGCGGCGGGCGCGCACGCCGCACAGTACGGCTGGAGCGGGCTCATGCCGCCGTCAAAGGCGAACCTCGGCAACTGGCTCACCTTGTCCGGTGACATTCTCGGCGCGTTCCCCCTTGTGGGAGCAGTCGGCAAGGGTGCGGGCACGGCCCTGAAGGTGGGCCTCAAGACAGGTGTCTCCGCAGGTGCCAAGGCCGGTGTCGCCAAGGTGGGTTTCGAGGCGGCTGCGATCAAGGGCCTGGACCCGGCGAACCCGATCTTCAAGGCCCTGATCGAGAAGCCGGCTTTGAGCAAGGGCCTCTCCGTGGCAACCGCCCACAACCTCACCGACGGGGTGCAGAGCGCCGCCACTCTGGCCCTGACCGCGCCGACGGCCTACTCACTCGCCGAGGACAACCCCAGCGACCTGCTCAACAACTCCGTGAACGGCACCACCGGAGCCGGCAACGTCGTCGGTGGGACCGGGCTCGCATGGGGCGGCAGCAAGCCCGCCAAGGTCGTCGGCGGCGTCCTGGCCGTCGGAAACGCCTTCGCGCTTTCCGCTTCTTGGCTGGCAGGCAATGACCACTGAGCCCCCTTCGCTCTGGCTCTCCCTGCCCGTGGGCTTCACGGGTATCGACCTGGCCGCGGATCCCGGCGACCGGATGGAACGAATGGTGGACGGCCTGAGCGCCGGCTTCTCCGCCGCGCGCCCAGAGCAGACACTCAGCGTCGCCATCGCTGCCGAAACCGCCCTGCAGTCCCAACTACGGGAGGGTGTCGTCCACTTCTCCGTCTGCCTGGCCCAGGCATCGGACGGCACACCTGTCCTGGGCACCTTCTCCCTCTTCATCCGGCCGGAGGAGCTCGGCCCTCCGGGCAGCTACCCCCAGCGGGTCGCCGAGCAACTCGCCGCCGCCTGGCCGGAGGCCGACGTCGGCGTGCTCGAACTGCCCCTCGGGCGCACGGCGGTGGCTGTCCGTGACGTGCCGGCACCGGTGCCCGGAGCGGTCTACGACGTGCCCGAGTCGACCGTCACCACCGTGCGCCAGACGGAGTTCCTGATCCCGCACCCGTGGAGCCCCCACGTGGTCGCGGCCGTCTTCACCACCGAGCAGGTCGAGTACTGGGAAGAATGGCTGTCGGCGGTCGCCGCCGCCGTCAACGGGATCTCCTTCTACCCGCCCCGCGACGAGTCTCTGGACGACCTGCCGCCCGAGCAGTGGGACAACATCCGGAAGGCGTTCGGTTGACGATCACCCAGTCCGACGAGGACACGCGCGACGGGCGCCACCGGTTCGGCCATGCGCTGGGGACCATCGCCGTCTCGACCGGGATCATCATCGGCATCATCGCCGTGGACGTGTACGTCAGTACGATCGTCGCCGTCCTCCTGGGGTTCCTCTACCCCATTGCCATGATCGCCGCGTTCACGGTGCGGCCCGATGCCATCAGGAACCGCGAGTTCAGGAAGGATGAGGGCGGCTGGGTCGCGATCATGGCCATCGCGGCCCTCCTCGCGTACCTGGCCGGGACCGATCTCCGGCACAACCTGATCCTGCGTTCGGGCACGGACGTGACCGCAGTGGTGCTGGAGGAGAAGATCGAGAAGTCCGGCCGAGGGGTGACGAGGTCGTACACCCTCATCCCGAGCGACGGCGCGGCCATTCCCGGCGGGGACCTCACGCCGAACTCGGAGCGGTTCAAGCCCGGGGACATCATCACCGTACGGGTGGACCCGGCTGGCCGGGTGGCCCCCAAGCTGCCCGGAGAGGCGGACTCCCCCGTCGCGCTCCTGGGCTTCCTCGGCCTCAACGCGGCGATCGACGGCATCGTGCTCTGGGCCGCCCGCAAACCGCGCCCGCCCCGCCTCCCCAGCCCGACCCGCCAACGGCTTGCCGAACGCTGGAGACGGGCCCGGGATCGGTTCCGTGCCCTCACCGGGTGGCCGTTCGTCGTGGCTGCAGGGGTGCTGTCGGCAGCGTGGCTGGGGCTGTTCCGGCTCGCCCTGAGCGACCTCACGCGGACGATCACGGCTGGCGTCGCCTACCTGTTCGTCATGTCGGGATTCTTCGGCATGTTCGACGACGACAGAGCGAAGAACGTCTTCCGCGGCCGGGTGGTCCTCACTGTCGCCCTCGCCACGGTGGCGCTCGGCGGCTACCTGTGCGCGACCACCTGACACCCCGCCCGTAGCGCGTCACGAGCTCGGCGTACGCTTCCACCCCGTCGCCCCGAGGAGCGACCGAGGATCGGGGGAGCCATGGCGAGAACGAGGACCCGGCGCGGAACGATCGCGCTGACGGCCGCGCTGGTGGCCGCGGTGCCGGCCGGGACGTTCGGGCTGGTGCTGGTGAGCACCTACGTGGGCTTCGGCGCGGCCTCGCTCCTCGGGCTGGCGGTCGGGATCGCCTGGATCACGGGCGTGGTCCGGCTGCTCGGGGCGGTGGGCTGCTGGCTGGCGGCCTGTGGCGCGGTCCTGTGGCTCATGGCGCTGGGGACCGTGGCCTCCGCCCGGGACGCGATGATCCTGAACGCCACAGGGGTGACCACCGACGCCCGGATCACAGCGGCGTACGACCAGCCGACCGGGAAGCACCCGAGCTCGGAGTACGAGCTCGTCGACGAGTCCGGTTCCCCGCTCGGCAGGGTGTTCGGGGGCTTCCACTCGCACGTGGTCGGCGACCGGGTCACGGTCCGCTACGACCCCCGGGGCGTTGCGGCCACCCATACCCCGGACGGCATCGACTTCGCCGGGGACCTGGCCATCGCCCTCTCCCTCAACGCCGTCCTGATGGCCGCCGTCGCCGGCCTCGGGGTGGCGGTGGTCCGCAACGGCCGCCCGCGCCGGGTCCCGTTCCGCCGGGCGGGCGGCGTCGGCGGGACCCCCCGCGACGCCGCCCGCCCCCAGCGGTGAACTACCCCCGTGCCACCCGCGCCCGCAGGTAGTTGCGCCGCCCGAAGTTCGGCTCGTCCACCGCCGTCAGCTCCTCCACCTGGAACCGGTACAGCGCCGCCGCCCCGCCCCCGGTGAGGAACTGCCGCCGGACCTCCTCGTCCTGCGCGAAGGACGGGTAGCGCCCCTGGTACGCCGCCAGCGCGGCCTCCGCCTGCCGCCCCCAGGCCTCGCCGGCGCTCCCGGTCAGCTGCAGCCCGCGCAGCTGCTCGCCGAAGACCGGCGGCGGCAGGAAGACGGTGGCGGCAGCCCGGGCCTCCTCGGCGAGGTGGTGGCTGTGCCGGGTGGAGCGCTCGCTGACGAAGTACAGGACGAGGTCGTCGTCGTACGCGAAGAACGCCAGGTTGGCGTGCGGCCCGTGTTCGTGGCCGGCGGTGGCCAGGGTGAGCACCATGGCCTCGGCGAGCAGCCCCTCGACGCCCTTGTGCAGCAGGTCGCCCGGCCAGTCCCCTTGCGTGATGTCGAGTCGGTACGGCATTCGGCACTCCCTCCGCTGGCACGCCCGGTGCCTTCGCGCCCCGAGCACGACTGAGCCGGGCGGGCGCCCCCTGGAAGGGGGCCCCACGCCCGGCTCACATGCTCCACCCGCCGTCCGAAACCGGACAAGAGGCACAGCGGATTACGGACTCGGTACTGCCGTGTACTACCGCGCCCGGTGCGACGCGTACCCGCGGGCCACCACCGGCATCGCACCGGGGCCCAGCAGCGGACGCAGCGCGCCCGAGCGCATCCTGTCCACCAGCGGCCCGCAGCGCCCGGCCAGCGGCGCCAGCACCAGCGCGACCACGATGCCGACCAGCGCGCCGACCGCCACGTCGTGCGGGTAGTGCACGCCGACCCAGACCCGCGAGGCGGCCATCAGTGCCGCGAAGACCGTGGCGACGACGCCGAGCCGCCGGCTGACGAACCAGAGCGAGATCGCGGCGGCGAAGGCGATCACCGAGTGGTTGCTCGGGAAGGACCAGTCAGCGCTGGTCGCGCTCGGGCAGGTCTCCAGCGAGACGATGCCGTGGATCTGGTCGCAGGGCCGGAGCTCCTCGACCTGGCCCTTGAGCACGGAGTTGACGCCGTACGCGATGACCACGATCACCGGCGAGGCCAGCACCCTGGCCATCAGCACGGAGTCGGCGCCGCGCGCCCGCCACCAGGCGTGGAGCATGAAGAGCGCGAACAGTCCGAGGCCGATCGCCGACCAGACCTTGATCACGTCGTTCAGCCAGTGCGGCGCCGACTGCACCCACCCGTTGACCCGGGTGTACAGGCTGCCGTCGATGCCACTGCCGTCGTAGACGGCCAGAGCCCGAGAGGACATCACACGTCACCTCCGTGACGGCGCGCCTTACGGGCGCGGAACAGTTCAAGAACAATGGGGAGCACGGAGACAACTACTACCAGACCGATGATCGGCAGCAGATATCGGTCGATGCTGGGAATCGAGGATCCGAGCCCGTACCCGGCCAGCACCACGCCGACCGTCCAGAGCGCACCGCCGGTCACCTGCCAGACGGTGAACGAGCGGACCGGCACCTCCAGCACGCCGCAGAGCGGGTTCAGCACCGTTCGGACCACCGGGATGAACCGGGCCAGCACGATCGCCTTGCCGTGCCCGTACCTGCCCAGCAGTTCCTCGGCCCGCTCGACGCCCTCCAGCAGGCTCTTGCGCTTGGTGCGGCGCAGCAGCGCCCGGCCGCCGCGCCGGCCGATCACGTAGCCGACCTGGGCCCCGACCAGGGCTCCGACCAGGGCGGCGGGCAGCACCTGCCACAGGTGCAGCTGCGGGCCCTTGGTGGCACCGGGCACGCAGAGCAGACCCGCGGTGAACAGCAGCGAGTCGCCGGGCAGGAAGAAGCCGACCAGCAGGCCGGTCTCGGCGAACAGCACGACGGCGATGCCGAGCGCGCCGAAGGCGGCGAGCAGCGAGGACGCGTCCAACGGGTTCACCGCGAGGTGAACGGCCGCATCCGCGGGGAACTGAAGCAAGGCTGGCGGACCTCCCGTACGTTGGAGGGCGGTTCCCAGCGGAACCCGCCCCGACCGTCTACAGTGACGTAGACGGTCTACACGACTGTAGACGAATCCTGGAGGAAGCGCCGCCATGTCCGACGTACCGTCCGCCCGCCGGCCCGCCGGGGAGCTGGAGGCCGAGGTGCTGGCCGCCCTCTGGTCGGCCCGGCAGCCGATGACGCCGCAGGACGTCCAGACGGCGCTCGGCGGGGACCTCGCCCGCACCACCATCGCGACGATCCTGGCCCGGCTGCACGACAAGGGGACGGTCGAGCGCACCCGGGCCGGCCGCGCCTACGCGTACACCCCGACCGTCCAGGACACCGCGGGCCTGGCCGCCCGCCGGATGCACACCGAGCTGGGCCGCGAGGCCGACCGCTCCACCGTGCTCGCCCGCTTCGTCTCCGACCTCTCCGCCGAGGACGAGCAGCTGCTGCGCGAACTGCTCGGCGACGGCGCACCCGGAGCGTCGGGCGGACCGGGGGCCGGCACCCCGTGATGCTCACCGTCTGGGCCCCGCTGCTCCTGCCCTTCCTCGCCGCCCCGCTGGCCCGCCGCCTCGCCGAGTCGCTGGCGCCCCGGGCGGCCGCCTGGCTGCTGGCCGGCGCCGCCGTCGTCCTGGCCGGGGGCACCCTGTGCTCGCTCGGCCTGCTCGCCACCGCCGGGCTGCTCCAGCTGCCCCCGGTCGCCGCCCTCGGCCACCTCTCGCTGCCCTGGCTCACCGCCGCCGCCCCGGACGCCCCGCTCGCGGCCGCCGCGGCCGCTCCCGTACTCGCCGCGCTCGCCGCGCTCGCCGTGCGCACCGCCCGCCGCCGCCGGCTGGACCTGCGGACCGCCCGGGCCGCCCTGCCCGCGCTCACCCCCCTCACCGCGTCGCCCGTCGACGCCGCTGCCGACGCCGCCGACCAGCATCCGGACATGCGCCCCCGGCGCGCCTCCATGCGCCGGGGGCGCGCCGCGCGATGGCTTCGGCCCGGCGAGAACCCGCTCACCGCCGTGCTGTCACGGCCCGAGAACCACCCGCTCACCGTGCTGGACGACGACCGCGCCGACGCCTTCGCCCTGCCCGGCCGCCTGCGCCGCCCCGGCCGGGCGGGCGAGCCCGGCCGGATCGTGGTCACCTCCGGCATGCTGCGCGCCCTCAGCGGGCCCGAGCGCTCGGCCCTGCTCGCCCACGAGCGCGCCCACCTGGCCGCCCGCCACCACGTCTTCCTCGCCGTCGCCGAGCACGCCGCCGACCTCCACCCGGCGCTCCGCCCACTGCGCGCGCCCCTCGGGTACCACCTGGAGCGCTGGGCCGACGAGGTGGCAGCGGCCCGGGTCGGCGACCGCGCCGTGACCGCTCGCGCGGTCGGCCGGGCCGCCCTCGCCGCGAACCGTTCGCCCTGGCCGGCCCGGCCCCGGCTGGTCGCCGCCGCCCACTCCGGCCCGGTCCCCCGCCGGGTCGCGGCGCTGCTCCAGCCCCGCCCCGCGGCCACCCCCGGCACCCTGCTGCGGGCCGTCGCCCTGGCCCTGGCCACCTGCCTGGCGCTGACCACCGGCGCCACCCTGGAGGCCACCGCGGACCTGCACCACACCGTCGAGGCCGCCCAGCACGAACCCGGCGCCCAGCACTAGAGCACGAGCGCTGAGGCCCCTCAGGACGGTCTCCGTACCGACCGGTCCGGCGACTTGGCGGACCCCATGCCCACAGGCCCACCGCACCCGTACGCTTTCGTCAGCGCGTCGACCCCGGCGCGCCCTCGAACGGCGGCGAGGAGCAACGCGAGTGCGGCAGACCGGACGGCAGTCCCGACGACCAGAGCGCCGCACCCCGCCGACCGCGACGGAGCTGGCCAAGGTCCACGACCGCACCCTCGCCGACGCCGCCGCCCGCGAACTCACCGTGCCCGAGACCGGCGGGACCGGCGGGACCGGCGGGACCGGCGGGACCGGCCTGCTCGAACCCCGCCCCGAGATCGGCGACTCCTGGGCCCGGCTGCGCCGCCTCGGCCTCGACCCCGACGCCGGCGCCGCCACCGTCCTGCTCGGCCCCGCCGAACTGGAGCGGCGCCGCCGGGCCAGCGGGCTGGACACCGTCCTGCCGGCGCTGCGCGAGACCCTGCTGGGACCGTCCGACCCGGCCCCGCTGATCCTCGCCGTCGCCGACTCCGAGGGCCACGTGCTCTGGCAGGACGGCGAACGAGGGCTGCGCCGCAGCGCCGACCGGATCGGCTTCGTCACCGGCGCCCGCTGGATCGAGGAGAGCGTCGGCACCAACGGCATCGCCGTCGCGCTGCGCGCCCAGCGCCCGATGCACGTCCACTCCGGCGAGCACTACCTGCGCAGCCACCACGCCTGGACCTGCGTGGCCGCGCCCGTGCACGACCCGGCCACCGGACGGCTGGTCGGCGCGATCAACCTCAGCGGCCCGGCGCACAACGTCCGCCCGTTCCTGCTCCAGCTCACCGCCACCGCCGCCCGGCTCGCCGAGGCCGAACTGCGCGCCCACCGGCTGGAGGCGCTGAACCAGCTGCGTACCCTGGCCGCCCCGCTGCTCGCCCGGGTCGGCGGCCCGGCCCTGGTGGTGGACGCGGCCGGCTGGACCGCCGCCGCGGCCGGACTGCCGCCGCCCAGCCGGCTGCGCGTGCCCAGCGAGGGCTGGGCCCCGGCGGCCGTGCACTGGGTGCCCGGTCTGGGCGAGTGCGTGCTGGAACCGCTCGCGGACGGCTGGCTGGTGCGCCCGGTCCGCCCGCCCGAGGCGGACGGCTCCGGCACGGTGAGCGCCGAACAGGCCGCGGGCGCCCGGCTCCGGCTCGACCTGCGGCGCCCGGACCGCGCCGAACTGTTCGTCCGGGGCACGGCCGACAGCTGGTCGCACCCGGTCAGCCCGCGCCACGCCGAACTGCTGCTCCTGCTGGCCACCTCGTGCGAGGGCAGCACCGCGGCCCAGCTCGCCGAGGCGCTGTTCGGCGACGCGGGGCGGACGGTGACGGTCCGGGCCGAGCTGTCCCGGCTGCGCCGCTACCTGGGCGGGCTGCTGGCCCACCGGCCGTACCGTTTCGCCGACTCGGTGCTGGTCACCGTCGAGGGGCCGGAGGACCCGTACGACCTGCTGCCCGCCTCCACCGCCCCGGCGGTCCGGCGGCTTCGGGCCGGGCTCGCGGCGGGCACGGTACGGCTGCCGGGCGCCGCGGCGCCCGTCCCGCCACCGCGCTCCGCAGGATCCGCAGGAGGCGGTCCGGCCGGTGTAGGCAGGACGGGCAGTACGGGCAGTACCGCCGGTGCTCAGCCGCCGCCCGCGAGCAGCGCGGCCAGCTGGTCGTCGGTCGGCCCGCAGTCGCGCTCCTCCTCGGCGGAGACCAGCGCGTAGGTACGGTCCAGCCAGGCCTGCACCCGGGGCTTGGAGGCCTCCAACAGGGCGCTGCCGTGCGGGGATTCGAGCGCCAGGTGCAACGTCGAGCCGTGACAGGGACAGTAGGCCGGCCACAGCTTGACGTCGCCCTGGCCACTCAGCGAGCGCAGGCCGTCACGCAGCAGATCGCGCGAGAACACCCAGTCCGCCTCGTCCGGCCGCCCCAGATGGAAGGTCAGCACCACCTCGTACGGGTGCGAAGCTTCGAAGCGGAACCTGGTGCGCACCTCGCCGACCACCTCCTCGCCCAGCGAGATCCGCAGCATCAGCACCTCCTCCACCGCCGCCGGAGCGGCGGTGGAGCCGCCCCCATCGTCGCCCGTGGGGGTGGCGGCGAGGGGGGCACTGGAGGCTGCGGACAGCGGGTCGGGCGACATGACGGTCTCTCCGGGAACGGCGCGGGATACCACCAGCCTGCGCCACCGGCGACCGGACGGGCAAGGGTTGCAAGGGGGTTGCAATAATCCCCGTCCAGGCCGAACACCCCTTACCGAACGGTCGGACGGAACGGCCAGACGGACCGTCAACTTCCGCTCATCGAACGGATGTCCGGAAAATGGATGGATATTGTCCGCGGTCCGGCCGCCCGCTGGTACGCTCTCCCCCTCCCGGCGCGGGCCCGCGGCGGAACCGGTGCGAACCGGCCGGAACCGGGCCCTGCGGCTGCGCGTGGGAGAATACGGCCGACGCGACGGCGACTTCGGGGAGGGAGGGGTCCGGTGGCTGCGCGCGAGGACACCGCGCGGGACGTGCGGCACGAGCCCGAACGGCACGGTCGACACGGTCGGCCGCGCCCCTTCGGCGGCCGGTTCCGGCTGCCCACCCTGCGCTTCTCCGGCGCCGCCATGGCGATGTCCACCGTCGTCGGCATCAGCATCGCCACCACCCTCCTCCTCAACGAGCAGCAGGGCATCGGCCGGCGGGCCGGCGTGGCCCGGGTCGGCAGCACCCCGCCGCCCACCCCGAGCGCCACCGACCAGGCCGAGGCCGCCGCCGAGCGGACCCCTGCCACCCCCGCGCCATCCGGTCACCCGCACGACTCCCGGCCCACCGGACACCCCTCGGCGCACCCGTCCGCCCCGGCGAACGCCGCCGCCACCGCGCCCCCGGCCGGACTCCCGGCGGGCACGTCGATCCCGGTCACCCCCTCGACCGGTGGGCAGGCCTCGGCCGGACACGAGCCCCGGCCCTCGGCGGACACCCCCGGCACCGGCATCGCCGCCGGCCCCTCGCCCTCGGCGCAGCCGTCCACCCCCTCCGACGGACCGGCGGGCGGGCAGCCGCAGGCCGACCCGTCCGGCACCGGGCAGCCGGGCGGCGCGCCGTCGCCGCAGCCCAGCGGCCTGCGGCCGGTCGCCCCGGCCCACCCCGCAGCGGAGCAGCCGGCCCCGCCCGTACCGGCCCGCCCGGTGCCACCGCCCGCCGCCGCGGTCCCGGGCGACAACGGCGCCGCCGGAGGCACCGACGGCGCCCCTGGTGCCGTCGGCTCCGCCAACTCGGCAAACTCGGCCAACTCCGCAAAGTCGGCCAACTCGGCCGCCTCCACCGACTCCGCCGACGTGGAGGCCGACCGCGCCCTGACCGGCACCGGCCGGATCACCCCGCTCGGGCGCGACGGCCTCCGGCACGCGCTGAACCTCGCCGTGGCCGAGCCGGTCACCGCCCTGCAGGCCGAATTCCGGCTCGCCCCGGGCGAGTTGGCCCCCGGCAGCAGTGCCGCCTGGACCGATCTTCCGGGCGCCGTGGTGACCGTCCAGCAGGAGCGCGGCAGCCTGGTCTACCGCTTCACCACCCCGCCCGGGACGGACGTCGAGCCCGGCCACTACAGCTTCGCCGTACGCGGCACCCGGCCGGCCGAACCGCTCGGCCCGGTGCGCAAGTCGCCCCCTGCGGAGAGCTGGAACGCCGCCGCCTTCGGCATCGGACACCCCCGGGCGGTCGCTGCGCTCGGCGGCTTCGGCCAGCTACTGCCGCTGCCCACCCAGCCGTTGGCACCCGCGCCCCACTGAGCCACCACGCTGACCCGCCGTCGGCCCCCTCCCGTCGACTGATCCGATGTTCCGACGATCAGGCAGCTCAGCGCTTCGGCCGGGCTCATCCCCGCACCCCCGTTCGTTACTGTGGGCAGCACCCGGCCCTGCGGCCCCACCGGCCCCGGCCCGGGCCGTCGTTCCGCACCCGAGGAGGAGTCCTTGTCCACCGTCCTGACCCAAGGCGGCAACGCACCGCTGACCGCCGCGCGGGTGACCGTCGAGGTCACCGCGCCCAAGGCGCTGGACGTCTCCGGCCTGCTGCTGACCGACACCGGCAAGGTCCGCTCGGACGCCGACTTCGTCTTCTTCAACGCCCCGCACGGACCCGGCGTCAGCCTCCGCCCGGCCGCCGCCGGCGCGCCGGACGCGATCACCGTGGACACCCCTGCCGTCCCCGCCGACATCAGCAAGATCGTGGTCACCGCCAGCCCGGCCGACCAGTCCTCCACCTTCGCCGGGATCGAGCCCACCGCCACCGTCCGGGACACCGACACCGGGGCCGTCCTGGTCACCTTCACCCCGCCCCGACTGGGCCTGGAGACCGCGCTCATCGTGGTCGAGGTCTACCGGCGCAACGGGTCCTGGAAGGTGCGCGCGGTCGGTCAGGGCTACGCCGACGGCCTGGCGGGCATCGCCACCGACTTCGGCGTCAGCGTGGACGACTCCCCCGCCCCGGCCGCCGCCCACGCCCAGGCCCCGATCCCACCGAGCGCGCCGACCGTCCAGATCACCTACCCGGCCGCCCCGCCGCTGCCGCCCGTCCCCCCTGCGCCACCGGCTCCGCCGGTGAGCCCCGCCCCGCCGGTCGACCCGCGGATCGCCCTCGCCACCGCCCCGCCGCTCCACCCGGCCCCGCCCGCGCCGCCCGCCGCGCCCCCGGCCGACCGGCCCAAGGTCACCCTGGACAAGGGCCGGGTCAACCTGGTCAAGGGCAGCTCCGTCTCCCTGGTGAAGAACGGCCGCCCCTTCCTCTCCTCGGTCCGGATGGCGCTCGGCTGGGAGTCCGCCGCCCGCGGCCGCGACATCGACCTGGACGCCTCCTGCCTGGCCTTCGACGCCCAGCACAAGCGGCTGGAGACGGCCTGGTTCATGAAGCTGAACATCTTCAACGGCGCGATCGCCCACTCCGGCGACAACCTGGTCGGCGGTGACGGCGGCGACGACGAGGCGATCACCGTCCACCTGGAGGGCCTCCCGGCCGAGGTCCACGCGCTGGTCTTCGTGGTCAACTCCTTCTCCGGCCAGAAGTTCACCGAGGTGCGGAACGCCTACTGCCGCCTGGTGGACGTCCGGACCGAGGAGGAGCTGGTCCGCTTCGACCTCACCCACTCCGAGGCGCACACCGGCGTGGTGATGTGCAAGCTGGTCCGCCGCCCCTCCGGCGAGTGGGAGATGACGGCGCTCGGCGAGTACGTCGACGGCAAGACCGCCCGGGCGATGATCGAGCCCTCCGCCGCCCTGCTCTAGACGGCAACGTCACGGGCACGCCCGCGATTTCACCCCTCTGAGGCATCAAGTCGTCCACGGATCGACTCGATTGATCCTCAGGGGGGTGAATCGCACTCTCCCCTGCACCCGTTGAGGAGAGACCGTGCCACACTTCCCGTCCCGCCTCGCCGTTGCCGGCACCGCCGTCGCGCTCGCCGCCGGTCTGATCACCCCCACCACCGCCCAGGCCGCCGCCAAGCCCGCCACCCGCGCCGGCGCGCTGCGGTGGGCCGCCCTCGGCGACAGCTACACCGCGGGCGTGATCGAGGCCACCGGCGACCTGACCGAGCCCAACGACGGCTGCGCCCGCACCACCGGCTCCTACCCCGAGCTCATCCGCCGCGACCTCGGCTCCCTGGTCGGCCTGCGCAACGTCAGCTGCAGCGGCGCCACCAGCCTCGACGTGTACGCGAACAAGCAGAGCCCGCTCGGCCGCCCGCTCCCGCCGCTCGGCACCGACCCCAACGCGCCCTACCCGCCTGTCCCGCCGCAGGTGGACGCCGTCGAGCGGGACACCGACGTGATCACCGTCGGGGTCGGCGGCAACGACCTCGGCTTCGGCGGGATCCTCAAGGACTGCATCGTACTGGGCGCCGCCGCCCTCGGCCGGGGCACGCCCTGCAAGGACAAGTACGACGCCCAGCTGCCCGGCCGGCTCGCCGAACTGCGCACCGACTACTCCACCATGCTCGGCGCGCTGCGGATGAAGGCCCCGTCCGCCAGGATCCTCGCCGTCGGCTACCCGCACCTCTTCCCCGAGAACGCCAGCCACTGCAGGTACGGCGACCTGCTGCAGTTCGCCACCTTCACCACCGGCGACCTCGCCTGGGCCCGTACCGCCGTCCTGGAACCGCTCAACGCGATCATCGCCCAGGACGCCGCCGCCCAGGGCGACACCTTCGTGGACCTCTACCCCGCCACCACCGGGCACAGCGTCTGCGACGCCGACCACTGGCTGGACGGCGTACTGACCAGCGTCCTCCCCCTCAAGTACGCCGTGGTGCACCCCAACGCCAAGGGCCAGGCCTTCGCCGCCACCCAGGTCGAGGACGCCGTCCTCGGCGGCTGACCTTCGCACCGTGCGGGCCGGGCGCCGAAATCCCGTTGCCCCGCCCGCCCGTCGGCGATCATCCTGGTCGGATGATCATTCGCGAAGCCACCCCCGGGGACTGGCCGGCCATCTGGCCCTTCTTCCACGCCATCGTCGCCGCCGGCGAGACCTTCCCCTACCCCCTGGACATGTCCTCGGAGTTGGGCCAGGAGTGGTGGATGCACTCCGCCCCCGACCACACCGTGGTCGCGGTGGACGAGGACGGACGCGTTCTCGGCACCTCCACCATGAACCGCAACCGCCCCGGCAACGGCTCGCACGTGGCCAGCGCCAGCTACATGGTCGACCCGGCCCAGCACGGCCGCGGCATCGGGCGGGCCCTGGTCGAGTACTCCCTCGACTGGGCCCGCCGAGCCGGCTACCGCGCCATGCAGTTCAACGCCGTGGTCGCCAACAACCACCACGCCGTGAAGCTCTACCGGTCCCTCGGCTTCGAGATCGTCGGCACCGTCCCCGAGGCCTTCCACCACCCGGTCGACGGCTACGTCGGTCTGCACGTCATGTACCGGCCGCTGTAAGGGACTCACCCCCCGACCTACTCCTCGATCGCCCCGCCGATCGTGCGCAGGTGCTTCCGGAAGCTGTACGCCGGACGGGCCGCGCGGAGCTCCAGGTACTCCTCGAACCTGGCCTGCTCGCGCAGCGTGTCCCCGGCCGCGATCCGCTCGGCCTGCGCCCGCTCGGTCCGGGCGATCCCGACGGCCGTCTCCAGCACCTCCTCGACCCGGTCGGCCCGCACGAACACCACCCCGTCCGCGTCCGCGAACACCACGTCGTCGGCGCCCACCAGGTGCGACCCGACCCGCGCCGACACCAGCGCCTCCGGCTCCCGCTCGTCCAGCCGCACCGGCCCCAGCGGCAGCGCCCCGTAGCTGAACACCGGCAGTCCGATCACCACCAGCTCGGCCGTGTCCCGGTGCAGCCCCCACACCACGATCCCGGCCACCCCGGCGGCCCGCGCCTCCAGCACCGCGAGGTCCCCGATGCAGGCCTCGTCCGTGCGCCCGCCGTTGTCGATCACCAGCACGTCCCCGTCCCGCGCCGCCCCGTACGCCTCCAGGAACACGTCCACGCTCCCGTAGTGCCGCACCGGCAGCACCCGCCCCGCCACCCGGGCCCCCGGCACCACCCCGCCCACCCCCACCGGCGCCGCCCGCAGCCCCACCCCGACCCGCACACACGCATCCGCCACCACCGCGGTGGACAGCCCCTCGAACGCCTTCAGCATCCCAACTCCTCCCACCGAAAGCCCAGTTGACCAGCATCGGAATCCTACGCCGGACCTCAAACTCACACCATCGAGTGAAAGTCCGCCGTGCACTGCACAACCCGGCCCGGCGACGAATAGCGTGACGCCCATCTGAAGGAGGGGCATCATGAGTGCTGTGGCGCATGAGCAACCGATCACGGACTCCCCATCGCAGGCCGACATCCTGCTGGAGAGCTTCCTGAGCCTGCACTCCCCCGAAGGCTTCCGGGCTGAGCTCATCGAGGGAGAGATCATCGTGGCACCACCGCCGGATGGCGATCACGAGGACTACATCGACCTGCTGATCGACCAGGTCAAGGCGAAGTCCAAGGTCCATATGCAGGTGTCCGGCGGCAAGGGCCTCCGCCTCGTAAGTGGCGGCCTCTGCCCGAAGAACCACGTCATCCCAGATGCGACGTTCGCACCGCGAGAACTTCGCATCTTCCGCGGCGCCCCGCCGTGGATGGAGCCGGACGGTGTGGCTATGGTCGCCGAGGTCACGTCGAGCAAGCCCGACCAGGACCGGATCACCAAGCGGCATTGCTACGCCCGGGCCGGAATCCCGCTCTACCTCCTCATCGACCGCGAGAAGTCACAGGTCAGCCTCTTCAGCAAGCCGCATCGCGAGGAGTACACGGAAGTCCACCTGGCCGCGTTCGGCGAGCCGATCACCGTCCCAGCCCCCTTTGAATTCGAGCTGGACACCAAGGACTTCCTCTAAGAGGGTCAACGAGAACGGCCCGCACCCCCTCCCACACAGGGGGTACGAGCCGTTCCGGCATGCGGAGCGCGTCAGTTGCGGGTGGCCATGGCGCGCAGGAAGAAGGTGAGGTTGGCCGGGCGCTCGGCGAGGCGGCGCATGAAGTAGCCGTACCACTCCTGGCCGTACGGCAGGTACACGCGCATGGTGTTGCCCTCGCCGACGAGGCGCAGCTGCTCCTCGGGGCGGATGCCGTACAGCATCTGGTACTCGAAGGAGTCCCGGGTGCGGTTGTTCCACTGGGCCAGCTGGCCGGCGATCTTGATCATGTTGGGGTCGTGCGAGGCGATCATCGGGTAGCCCTCGCCCGCCATCAGGATCTTCAGCGCGCGGACGTACGCGAGGTCGACCTCGTGCTTGCCCTGGAAGGCGACCGACTCGGGCTCCTTGTAGGCGCCCTTGCACAGCCGCACGCGCGAGCCCGGGCCGGAGAACTCGCGGCAGTCGGCCTCGGTGCGGCGCAGGTAGGCCTGGAGCACGACGCCCAGCCAGGGGAAGTCCGCCCGCAGCTCGCGCGCGATGGCCAGGGTGGAGTCGGTGGTGGTGTGGTCCTCCATGTCGAGGGTCACCGTGGTGCCGGCCTCGGCGGCGGCCTCGCAGATGCGGCGGGCGTTCTCCAGCGCGATCTTCTCGCCGTCCACCGGCAGGAACTGGCCGACGGCCGACAGCTTGACCGACACCTCGGCACCGGCGGCGAGGCCGGTCTCCTTGAGGGCCTTGAGCAGGTGCTCGTAGGCCTCGGCGGTGCCGGCGGCCTGGGCGGCGTCCTGGGTGTCCTCGCCGAGGTGGTCCAGGGTGACCTTGCGGCCGGTGGCGACCAGGTCGTCGCAGGCGGTGACGGCGTCGTCGAGGGCCTCGCCGGCGACGAAGCGCTCGACTATCGCGTGGGTCGGGGGGAACTTCTCGACCACGGTGCGGACCTGCGGGGACCGGGAGGCCGCGAGAAGGGCGGAACGGAGCATCGTGACTCCTGGAGCTGGTGTTTCCAAGGGTGGCAGAAAGGAGCCGGGGCGGCGGTACGGGGGTAGGCCGCCGCCCCGGCGGGCGACGCCCGGCTGCGGGACCGGGCGTCGCGGGTGACCGATGGCTTCTACAGCGGACCGGTCGGCATCAGGGCTGGTCAGCCCATGTGCGGGTAGCGGTAGTCGGTCGGCGGGACGAAGGTCTCCTTGACCGAGCGGGTCGAGGTCCAGCGCGCCAGGTTCTGCTTGGCGCCGGCCTTGTCGTTGGTGCCGGAGGCCCGGCCGCCACCGAAGGGCTGCTGACCGACGACGGCGCCGGTCGGCTTGTCGTTGATGTAGAAGTTGCCGGCCGCGAAGCGCAGCTTGTGCATCGCGTCCTGGGCCGCCGCGCGGTCCTGGGCGATGATCGCGCCGGTCAGGCCGTAGGCCGACACGGACTCCATCTGCGCCAGCATCTCGTCGTACTTCTCGTCCTCGTAGACGTACACGGCGAGGATCGGGCCGAAGTATTCGTCGCGGAAGTACTCCGAGGCCGGGTCCTGGCAGACCAGGACGGTCGGGCGGACGAAGTAGCCGACCGAGTCGTCGTACGTGCCGCCGGCGAGGACCTCCACGGAGGCGTCCGCCTGGGCGCGGTCGATGGCGGCCTTGTTCTTGGCGAAGGCGCGCTCGTCGATGACCGCCGACATGAAGTTGGACAGGTCGGTGACGTCGCCCATGGTGAGGCCGTCGACCTCGGCGGCGAACTCGTCCTTCAGGCCGGCCCACAGCGAGGCCGGGACGTAGGCGCGGGACAGCGCCGAGCACTTCTGGCCCTGGAACTCGAAGGCGCCGCGGGTCATCGCGGTCTTCAGGACCTTGGGGTCGGCGGACGGGTGGGCGACCAGGAAGTCCTTGCCGCCGGTCTCGCCGACGATCCGCGGGTAGGTGCGGTAGCCGGCGATGTTCTCGCCCACGGAACGCCACAGGTGCTGGAAGGTGGCGGTGGAGCCGGTGAAGTGGATGCCGGCCAGCGCCGGGTGCTTGAGCGCCACGGCGGAGACGTCCAGGCCGTCGCCGGTCACCATGTTGATGACGCCCTTGGGCAGGCCGGCCTCCTCCAGCAGCTGCATCAGCAGGTGCGCGGAGAACTGCTGGGTCGGGGACGGCTTCCACAGCACCACGTTGCCCATCAGCGCGGGCGCGGTCGGCAGGTTGCCGGCGATCGCGGTGAAGTTGAACGGGGTGATCGCGTAGACGAAGCCCTCCAGCGGGCGGTGGTCGCTGCGGTTCCACACGCCGTCCGAGGAGATCGGCTGCTCGGCCATGATCTGGCGGGCGAAGTGCACGTTGAAGCGCAGGAAGTCGACCAGCTCGCAGGGGGTGTCGATCTCGGCCTGCTGGGCGGTCTTGGACTGGCCGAGCATGGTGGCGGCGGCCAGGGTCTCGCGCCAGGGGCCGGCCAGCAGGTCGGCGGCCTTGAGGAAGATCGCGGCGCGGGAGTCGAAGGAGAGCGCCTGCCAGGCCGGGGCCGCGGCCAGGGCAGCGTCGATGGCGTCCTGCGCGTCGGCCTGGGTGGCGTTGCGCAGGGTACCGAGCCGAGCCGCGTGGTTGTGCGGCTGGACGACGTGGATCTCGGTGCCGCCGCCCATCCGGCGCTCACCGTTGATCGTCATGGTCAGCTGGACCGGCTCCTGGCCGCCCAGCTCCTTCAGCTTGGCCTCCAGACGGGCCCGTTCCGGGCTGCCGGGGGCGTAGCTGTGGACCGGCTCGTTCACCGGCGCGGGGACCTGGGTCACAGCGTCCATGAGGCGCACGCTCTCCTTCGTTCAGTGCGGGGGGATTGCCGGCGCGGGTCGCACGCCGGCCACAGGACGAACGCTATTCCTGCCCGCCCGGCCACATGATTGGCCGGGCGGCTAAATTCCCCCGTACGGCGTTGTCCGGCCCGACGAAACCGGTCACGCGACGGTCACGACCGCCCGTCAGGCGGCCCGCCCCGCGCGCTTCACCGGCGCCACCGGCACCACCCGCCGCTCCCAGTCGACACGGTAGCCGTGCACCGGACGGAGCATCTTCTCCGGGCTCATGAAGGTCCGCATCATGATCGGCGCGACCAGCCGGAACACCATCCGCCCCACCGCCCCGGAGGCCTTCTGGTTGTTGGTGCGCTCGGCGTCGGCGGCGATCTTCTCCACCCGGGGGCGGCGCATCGCCTCGTACGCGGCGAAGGCGGCGGTGTGGTCGGGCAGGTCGCGCAGGCAGCGGGCGAGTTCGACGGCGCTCTCGACAGCCAGCGAGACGCCCTGTCCGGAGCTGTTGGACGGCGCGTGCACCGAGTCGCCGACCAGCACCATCCGGCCGCGGTACCAGTGCGGGACGGACGGCATGATCTCCAGCCGGGGGAAGGTCTCGATCGTCGCGGCGTCGGCGACCCGCAGCACCTCGCGGGCGGGCAGGTCGTCGGCGTGCAGCTCGCGGCACCGGCGCAGCCAGTCCTCCCGGCTGACCGCGCGGGCCTGCTCCTGGCTCAGCTGCTCGGGCTGCGGGATGTTGCTGAACCAGGCGGTGCCGCTGCCGTCGGCCAGGCCCCAGTAGCCGAAGAAGGCCCGGGCGCCGTTGGCGAAGTGCACGGTCTCGCCGCGTCCGGCCCGGCCGGGCAGCCGGTACGGGCTGTAGCCGCCGACGCCGAACAGGCCGGTGTACCGGGCGGCGGGCGCGGCCGGGTCGATCAGGGTGCGGACGGTCGATCCGGTGCCGTCGGTGCCGATCAGCAGGTCACCGGTGGCGCTGGTGCCGTCGGCGAAGTGCGCGGTGACGCCGTCGGCGGTCTCCTCGGCACCCACCAGCCGTTTGCCGTAGCGCACTTCGAGGCCGGTCTCGCGCAGCCGCCGCTGCAGCACCTCGTACATCTCGGCGCGGCGCATCAGCCGTCCGCGCGGCAGGTCGGGGAGGCCGGCGAACTCGGCCAGCGCCCCGCCCTTGCCGTCCTCGATCACCATCGGCCCGACCGGCTGCCCGATCCGGCCGACCTCCGCCTCCAGCCCGACGACGGCCAGGGCGCCGAGCCCGTTGGGGGCGATCATGAAGGTTCCGCCGATGCCCTCGGCGGAGGTCTCGTAGGCCTCGTAGATCTCCGCCTCTATGCCGGCCCTACGCAGCGCCAGCGCCATCACCGGACCGGCGATGCCGCCGCCGATGATCAGGGCCTTCTTCTTCGACGTACGCGTGGTGCTCATTCCAGGCTCCTCATGAACTCCTGCAGGGTCCGGTTGAACTCCGGCTCCCCGATCTGTCGGATGAGGTTCTCCGTGTAGCGGCGCTCGGCCTCCAGCAGCGCGAGGGCGTACTCCTCCTCGACGACGAACATCGGGTGGACGTCCATGTCGCCGGCCTTGCGCAGCATGGCGCGCGAGGCATCGATCCGCGCGTCCAGCGCCTCCAGCCGACGGCCGAGCAGGTCGGCCGACTCTTCGGTCGCAAGCACCACGAGCAGGCAGAGCGCGACCCCGAAGGCCGGGTACTCCTCCTGCGGTTCGGCGATCCACTCGCGCATCCAGTCGAGGAGCTCCGCCTGGCCCTCGGGCGTGAGGGCGTAGACGGTGCGCTCCGGTCGCTGGGTGTCGCGGACGGTCTCCTGCTCGGCGACGAACCCGGCCTTCCGCAGCTGCTCCACGACCATGTAGAGCGAGCTGCGGTTGTACTTGATGTTGCGGTCCTTGCCGTGCTCCTTGAGCCGACGACCCATCTCGTACGGGTGCATCGGTTCGGCTCCGAGTTCGGCCAGGACCGCGAGGGCCAGCGGGTTCGAGACCTTGCGTCGCTTCGCCACGAGAACGTTCCTCATCACTTGGTCAGTACTGACTATCCATTCTCGGATAGTCAGAGTCAACTATTCAGAAGTAACCAACTTCGACCGGCCCAGAACTCTGTCCGTCCGGCTAAAATCAACCACACACCGTTGTCCGAGCGGATGAAGGAGGCCCGGAGTGACCACCCCCGGCCTCCCGCTCCGCCGGCTGCTGATGTCCCTGGGCGAACCGCTGGTCGAACTCCAGGCCGCCCCACAGGGGTTGGACGTCCCCGTCCGCGACGTCGCGATCCTCGACCCGGAGGACCCGCCCACCGCCGCCCCCGGCGAACTCGTCCTCGCGATCGGCGCCCGCGGCCGCGCCGCCCTCCCCGCCCTGCGCGCCGCCGGCCGGGCCGGTGCCGCCGCCGTCGCGGTCAAGCTGGACGGCCCCGGCCAGGCCGACGCCCTGCGCGAGGCCGCCACCGACGCCGGCGTCGCCCTGCTGTCGGTCCGCCGGGAGACCCGCTGGGAGCACCTCGACTCGCTCGCCCGCGCGATCATCGCCGGCCCGGACGCCCCGGACGCGCCCGGCGCCCCCGAGCCCAACGCGGGCGACCTCTTCTCCCTCGCCCAGACCGTCGCCGTCCTCACCAACGGCATCGTCTCGATCGAGGACACCTCCAGCCGGGTGCTCGCCTACTCCCGCTCCTCCGACTCCGACGAGGTCGACGACCTGCGCCGGCTGTCCATCCTCGGCTGGCAGGGCCCGGAGCCGTACCTGTCCAAGCTGCGCGAGTGGGGCATCTTCCAGCACCTGCGCAGCTCGGACGCCCCGATCGCGGTCGAGCCGCACCCCGAGCTCGGCCTGCGCCGCCGGCTCGCGGTCGGCATCCGGGCCGGGGCGCAGCCGCTCGGCACCATCTGGGTCCAGGAGGGCGCCCAGCCGCTGGCCCCGCTCGCGGAACAGGCCCTGGTCGGCGCCGCCCGGGTGGCCGCCGCCCAACTGGTGCGCCGCCGCCGCGAGTTGTCCGCCGACGTCCGGCTCACCCAGACCCTGCTGACCGGCCTGCTGGAGGGCTCCACCGGCCCCCAGTCGCTGGCCACCCACCTGGGCCTGGACCTGCGCCGCCCGGCCACCGTGCTGGCGTACGGCGCCCACACCACCGAGGCGCTGCACCGCTCCGACGTCACCGGCCTGATCTCGGTGCACACCGCCGCCCGGCACCGCACCGCGCTGCTCGCCCCGATCGAGTCCCGGGTCTACGTGCTGCTGCCCGAACTACCGCCCGGCCTGCCGATGGCGACCGTGCGCGACTGGGCGGCCGAGGTGGTCACGGCCGCCCGGGAGCACCTCGGCGTCCCGCTGCGCGCCGCGATCGGCTCCACCGTCGACGGCCTGACCCAGGTGCCCGACTCCCGCGCCCAGGCGGACCGGATCCTGGACGCGATGGGTCGCGGCGGGGTGGACCTCGACGTCGCGGCACTGATCGACGTCCAGGCCGAGGTGCTGGTCAGCGAGATGCTGGCGCTGCTCCAGGACCGCACCGGCCTGCGCGACCCCCGGCTGACCGCGCTCACCGAGTACGACCGCCGGCACAACACCCGGCTCGCCGAGTCGGTGCTCGCCTGGCTGGACGCGCTCGGCGAGGTCCGGGTGGCCGCCGACGCCCTGCACATCCACCCCAACACCCTGCGCTACCGGGTGCGCCGCGCCGAGCAGTTGACCGGCATCGACCTCGCCCAGCCGCAACAGCGACTGCTGGCGATGCTGCAACTGCGGCTGCCCGTCGACGAGTAGCCCGCCGACGGCCGGTTCGGGCGGGCCGTCAGGACGTCACCGGCGCCCCGCCCGCCACTGCTCCCAGGCCGACAGCCACAGCTGCTCGGCCAGCAGGTGCTCCTCCCAGACGTCGGCCCCGCCGCCCGGCCGCTCCCGCCACAGCTGCTCCCAGGCCCGCTGCGCCGACAGGCTGGCCACCTCGCTGGCGAACACCGTGTACCGCACGACCTCCTCCACGGCCGCCTCGCCCGCCGGTGTGCCGATCAGCCAATGCGTCTGCTGGGACAGCCGGTTGAGGTGGTTGACCATCGAGGTCACCGCCGCCACGGCCTCCTCCCGGGTCTCGGTGGCGAGCCGCATCTGCTGGCGCACCGCCGCCTCCCAGCGGACCGCGCAGGCGTCCCCGCGCAGTGCGCGCGGCAGCCTCGGCGTGCGCCCGACCCGCACCTGCGCCTCCATCGCGGCACTCTCCGCGATGCCCTGCGCGATCAGCTCCCGGTGCGCCTCCAGCCCGGTCACGGGCGGCAGTTCGCGTTCCTCGACCGGCACCCACCGGGCCCGCCGGGAGGCGAGGTCGCGCAGCAGGTCGCTGCGCCCGCGCAGGTAGCGCTCGAAGTCGCCGATCCTGCCGAGCTCCACGCCGCCGGGGTCGACCCCGCGCCCGCACACCGTGACGGTCAGCCCGCCGACCCGCAGCCGCCCGGCCCAGACCGGCCCGGCCGACTGCGCTCCACCCGGCTGGGCTCCGCCCGGGGCCATCGGCCGGTCCTCGTGCACCTCCACCGCGCAGGGCTCGCCGTCCACGGTGATCCACTCGCGCAGCGCCCGCACCCGGCCCGGGCCGTCGCCCTCGTCGATGCCCAACTGCTCGTAGACGCGGTCCCGTTCGTCCTCGACCACGTCCTCCAGCTCGGGCAACAGCTCGACCCGCTCGGCGCCCGGCCGGTAAGTGCGCACGGTCACGTACGGTCCGGCCGCGGAGGTCCAGTCGCCGCACTGCACCTCGACCCAGCGCAGCTCGCTGCCGCAGGTCTCGAAGGCGGCCAGCGCCTCGCCGCGGCGGGCCGGTCCGGCGGCCACGCCGTACACGGGGAAGTCGAGCGCGGCCAGGGTCCGGCGGGGGAACTCCTCCTGGTCGGCGAAACGATCCTGCCCGCCCAGCCGGGTCGGGCCAGGCCCTCCGTCGTTGCGCCCCTGGGGCCTTCCGCCGCTCTCCCGCGCCATCCTGTGCCGCACCCCCGAGTCCCTCGCGCCCGCACCGCTGACGCCACCTTACGTGCCCGGAGCTGCCGGGTCATCAGCTCGGCAGCCGGGCACGGCCGGTGGCCGTGTCACAGGGCCCGGTTGTCAGCCGCCCTCCCTACGCTGGCCGCATGACCGCACAGAGCACGCCGGAGCACGGCTTCCCCGCCCGGATCAGCATCGTCACCCTCGGGGTCTCCGACCTCGACCGCAGCGCCCGCTTCTACGAGGACCTCGGCTGGAAGCGCTCCACCGCCTCCAGCCCGGAGATCGTCTGGTTCCGCACCGCCGACTCGGTGCTCGGCCTCTTCCCCAGCGAGGAGCTGGCCGCCGACGCGGGCGTGCCCGCGACCGGCGAGCCCTCCTTCCGCGGCGTCACCCTCGCGGTGAACCTGGAGTCCCCCGCGCTGGTCGACGCCGCACTGCGGACGGCGGTCGAGGCCGGCGCCGTGGTCGTCAAGCCGCCGGTCCCGACCAGCTGGGGCGGCTACTCCGGTTACTTCGAGGACCCGGACGGCCACCTGTGGGAGCTGGCCCACAACCCGTTCTTCCCCTTCACCGAGGACGGCTCGCTGGACCTCCCGTAGGAGAGGAAAGCCCTAGTTCCGGGAGCGCGCCTTGAAGGCCGCCTTGCGCGCCTCCTTGGCCAGCGCCCGGTCCGGGTGCAGCTCGCCGATCGCCTCCAGGACGTCCGCCGTGTACGGGTGGTCGACCCGCCAAAGCTCGCCGAACCACGCCGCCGGATCGCCGTTCACCGGCAGGTCGGTGATCAGCTCGCGCAGCAGCTCGGTGTCACCGCCGGTGTCCAGCAGCTGGGCGGCGAAGGTGTCGACCACCGTCCACAGCGCCATCGCCCGCTCCGGCACCGGCACGTCCGAGGCGCCCTGCGCGGCCAGCCAGGCCCGCGCCGCGCCGCCCAGCTCCGGGTCGTCCAGCACCTCCCGGACGGCGGGCTCGGCACCCGGCCCCAGCAGGTCGAGCGCCGAGACGGACAGCATCCGGCGCAGCGGCGCGTACCCGTCGGCGCCGCGGGCCGCCGCCAGCAGCTCGCGGGCCGCCGCGACCGGCTCCCGGCCCGCCACCCAGACCTTCAGCTCCTCCTCCGGCAGCACGTTGGCCGACTCGCACACCCCGCGCAGCAGCTCCGCCGCGTCCCCCTGGGCCAGCTCGCCGACCAGCGGCGCGTCGTAGCCGTCCTCCAGCAGCCACTGCCGGATGCCGTACTGGCCCAGCGGGGTGAGCCGGACCAGCCCGAAGCGGGCCGACTCCTCATCGTCCAGCGGCGCCTCGCCGACGACGGCGGGCTCCTCGCCCTCCTCCTCGTCGAACAGCTCCGGGTCGATCGGGCGGTAGTCCAGCAGGCCCAGCTCGGCGAGGTCGCCCAGCATCGGGTCCAGGGCGACCATCACATCGGTGATGTCGCCGAGCAGCTCCTCGCTCGGCTCCTCGCCCTCCGGCACCACCAGCAGCGCGGCCAGCACGCCCAGCGGCACCGTCTCGTTGCCGGGCTCGGCGAAGGCGGTGGTCTCGTACAGCACCTGCAGCGCCTCGTCGAGCAGCTCGGCGGCGGCGTCCCGGGCCTCCTCGACCTCGTTCAGTCCGTCCTCGTCCTCCTCCGCCGCGCCTTCCCCCGCCTCGCCCTCTCCCTCTTCCTCCGGCAGCGAATCCGCCTCCACCGCCAGCTCCCGGACGATCCCGGCGGCGGTCAGCCACAGCTCCAGGACGGTGTCCGGGTCCCCCTGCTCGGCGGGCTCCAGATCCGGCCCGGGCACGGCGACGTGCTCCCCGGCGGCGGTCGTCCCCAGCTCCACCAGGTCCAGGTCGCAGGCCAGCGACCAGGCCCGCAGCGCCTCGACCTCGGCCTCCTCGGGCACCTCGCCCTCGGCCGGGGCCAGGCCCAGCAGCCGCGTCGCGGGCGCCCGGTCCTCCTCGACCAGGTCGCCGAACTCGTCCACCGCCCGGTGCGGGGCGGCCCAGCGGGCCAGCGCCAGCGCGTGGCCGAACATCGGCACGGCCTTCGCGTGCTCGGCCAGCTCCCGCTCGGCGGGGAGCTTCACCGGCGGCACCAGGACGGCGGCGTCGTCCAGGTCCTCGTCGTCCAGGCCGTGCGCGGCGAACGCCCCGTAGAGGTCCTGGAGCTCCATGTCGGCGGGCAGGACAGCCTCGGCCGCGCCCTCTCCCGCCGAAGCCCCTGCGTTCTTCCGACGTCGTCCGGCCATCGTCGTGTGCTCTCCCTCAGCCAGCGGTCAGCCCAAACAGCCCCGCGTACCCGTCTACCACCTCAGCGTATAGGCCGGACACCCCCGATGCCCGGCCTCTAGGGGCGCGCGTAGGGGCGCGCGCCGCAACCGTGCGCCCACCCCTTATCCTTCGCAGTGGTACCACGCACAACCCCGCGCGGGCCGTCGGGCAACGAAGCCCTCATCTCTCAGCTCATCCGCTCCACCAGGGAGCCCCGCACCGCGGCCACCACCACAGCGCCTCAGGACGGGCGCGCCGGCACACCCCGCCGACCCCGGTGGCGCCCTGCCACAGGAGACCCCTCACATGGCGGACCTCTCCCCCGCCGGCTCCGGCCTGCGCACCGCGCAGCTCGACGGACGCCGACTGTCGGAGGCCCTGCTCCCCCTGGAGCTCGCGCCGCGCGCCCAGCTCCAGCTCTCCGCGATCAGCCGCTGGAACGCGATGCGCGGCATCCGCGTCGGCCTGGTCTCGGCCGCCCTGCTGCTGATGCTGATCGGCGCCAACCTGGCGACGCCGATCTACCCGCTCCTGCAGCAGCGCCTCGGGCTCGGCCCGCTCGACACCACGATCCTCTTCACGATCTACGTGTTCGCCCTGGTCCCGGTGCTGGCCATCGTCGGCCACTGGTCCGACCACCTCGGCCGCCGCGCCCTCATCCTGCCGGCCGTCGCGCTCGCCGCCGCCGGCGACGTCGTGTTCGCCACCTCCGGCAGCTTCTGGCAGCTGGCGATCGGCCGCGCCGTCCAGGGCATCGCCGTCGGCCTGTCCACCGGCGCCGCCGGGGCCGCCCTCGGCGACCTGCTGCCCGACCACCCGACCCTGGCCGCCAAGCTCACCCTGGCCTGCTCCGCGGGCGGTGTCGCGCTCGGCCCCATTGTCGGCGCCCTGCTGTCCGGCGGCTCGGACCCGCTGCTGACGCCCTTCCTCCTGCACGCCATCGCCTTGGCCGCGCTCTGCGTGCCGCTGGCCCTGGTGCACCCGCGGATGCCCGGCCGCAACCGCCCGCCGGCCTCCCCGCCCCGCATCACCACCCCCGCCCACCTGCGCCCGCAGCGCCTGCGGCTGCCGCGCACCGGCCGCCGCGAGTTCCTGCTCGCCGCCACCGCCGGGTTCATCTCCTACGCGGTCTTCGGCGTCTACCTCAGCCTGGCCCCGGCTTTCGCCGCCAAGCTGCTGCACACCCCCTCGCACCTGACCGGCGCGATCGTGGCCGCCCTGCTGCTCGGCTCCTCGGCCGCCGCCCAGCTGATCGTCCCGCCGACCTCGGACCGCCTGGTGATCGCCCTCGGCATGACCGGCCTGGCCACCGGCCTCGCCCTGGTCGTCGCCGCCGGGTACACCGGCACCCCCGCCCTGCTGTTCATCGGCAGCGTCCTCGGCGGCGCCTGCCAGGGCGTCGCCTTCCGGTCGTTGTTCACCACCGCCGTCGCCGCCATGAACCCGGAACGCCGGGGCTCCGAACTGAGCGCCCTCTGGATCATCGTCTACCTCGGCAGCTCCCTCCCCATCGTCGCCGTCGGCGCCCTCGTCAAGTCCTACGGTCTCCTCCCCGCCGTCAGCGGCTTCGCCGCCGTCGCCGCCCTCCTCTGCGCGGCCCTGGCCCTCGCCGTCGCCCGCAAGCCCAAGACGGCCTGACCGAGCACAAACGGCGCTGCCCGGGACTTCCGAAGAAGTCCCGGGCAGCGCCGTTTCACCGTTGTCCTGACACCACTGCCCTCGCGGCCCGACTACCCCGCGCCGGCGACCAGCTGCCGCAACCGCGCCGGAGCCGGCAACCCCAGCTCCGCCCGCAGGCGCTGCTCGTAGCGTTCGACGTCCTGCAGGGCCTCGCCGGGGTTGCCCTCGGCGAGGTGGGCCCGGATCAGCGAGGCCTGGCTGCTCTCGCGCAACGGGTCGGCGTGGACGGCGGCGCCGGCGGCGGCCACCGCCTCGGGGAAACGACGGGCGCCGACGAAGGCGCGGGCCAGGGCCTCAAGGGCGTGGACCCGCAGGCGCCGCCAGTTGTCGGCCTCCAGCAGCGTCCAGTCCTCGTACCAGCCCGGCAGCAGGTCCGCCGAGAGGTCCTCGACGGCCGCCAGCCCGAGGCCCGCCCGGGCGGGGCCCGCACCGGGCGCCAGGATCCGGTGGGCCAGCGTCCTCGCCTCGCGGATGTCCACGCCGACGCCGTCGGCCAGCCTCAGCTCGGTCGGGCCGATCTCCAGTGCCTCACGGCCCGCCGCCGGGAGCCGGGACAGCGCCGAGCGCAGGCTCGCGTACGCGCAGCGCTCCGCGGCGTCCGGCCAGAGCGTCCCGGCCACCAGCGCGCGCGGCACCTTCCCGTTGCAACACAGCGCCACGAAGGCGAGTAAGCGCTCCGCCCCCGCGGACAGGGCCACCGACGCGTCACCGACCGAGAGGTCGAAGCCGCCGAGCAGAGCGAGCCGCACGCCTGGCCCGGGAGCCGGGGAGCGCCGATCGTCGCTGGCCATCGCATCGCCGTCTCTTCGTGTACAAGATCCGCCCCTTTTTCCATGCTGCGCCGCCCGCTCTGCACTGTCGACCGCAGACGCCACGTGCTCGGCGGCCGGGCCCAGCCCGTTGATCCCCGTCGGCGTCACGGCTGCGTCACGCCCCCATCGGAAAGATCGCAAGTACGAGGGCGGACGGGCGGACGGATCCGCTGGGCGCACGCCTCATCGCAGTGGAGCAGACGGTGCCGAGAGCGCCCACACCCCCGCCACGGGAGGCGGCACGAGGGGCATGCCCGCGCCCTCCACAGTCCCGAGCAAGCCCGAGCAAGCCCGAGAAAGGGACCACGATGCATATCAACATCCGCACCGCGCGGCGTCTGTCGGCCGTCTTCGCCGTCCCCGTGCTGCTGCTCACCGGAGGACCGATCTCCGCGGCGGTTACCGGCACGGCGACCGTCGCACCCGCCCTCGCCCCCACCCAGGGAGACACGGGCAGCATGCTGACCCTGGTCAACCAGGCACGGGCCACCGCGGGCTGTCCGGCCCTCAGCTTGAACTCCCAGCTCGTCCAGGCGGCCGAGGCCCACAGCAACGACATGGCGAAGAGCGGGAACCTGTCCCACACCGGCTCCGACGGATCCAGCGCCTCTGACCGCATCACCAAAGCCGGCTACAACTGGAGCGCCTCCGCCGAGAACATAGCCCAGGGCTACGGCAGTGCGAAGGCCACCTTCGACGGCTGGATGAACAGCTCGGGCCACAAGGGCAACATCCTCAACTGCGGCTACAAGGACACCGGCATCGCCGACACGAACGGCTACTGGACCCAGGTCTTCGGCACACCCCGGTGACCACCCGAAACCTCCCCCGCCGCCTCCGCCACGTCTCCTACGAAACGGAGTACGCCGCTGCCCGGGACGGAGAACCCGTCCCGGGCAGCGGCGTTCGTACAGAAAAGATCTCAGTACAGACGTACGGAAAAGATCTCAGACGTTGAAGCCGAGCGCGCGGAGCTGCTCGCGGCCGTCGTCGGTGATCTTGTCCGGGCCCCACGGCGGCATCCAGACCCAGTTGATCCGCAGGTCCTGCACCAGGCCGTCGGTGGCGGTCTTGGCCTGGTCCTCGATGACGTCCGTCAGCGGGCAGGCCGCCGAGGTGAGCGTCATGTCGATGGTGGCCACGTCGGACTCGTCGATGTGGATGCCGTAGATCAGGCCCAGGTTGACGACGTCGATGCCCAGTTCGGGGTCGACGACGTCCATCAGGGCCTCGGTCAGGTCCTCGACCGACACGGTGCCGGCGGTGGTGCCGACGATGACGCCGTTCGGCTGCTCCTCCGCAGTGGAGGCCTGGGCGTCGGTGGTGGTGTTCTCGTCACTCATGGTCTGTCCTCCTTCGCGGGGTCAGTCGTTGGCGGGGTGGGCGAGGGCCTGGGCGGTGGCGTCCTTCCAGGCCATCCAGCTGAGCAGGGCGCACTTGACCCGGGCCGGGTACTTGGAGACGCCGGCGAACGCGACCGCGTCCTCCAGCACCTCCTCGTCGCCCTCGCCCTGGCCCTTGCTCTGCATCAGCTCCAGGAAGGCCTCCTGGACCGCCTGCGCCTCACCGACGGTCTTGCCGACCACCAGGTCGTTCAGCACCGAGGCGCTGGCCTGGCTGATCGAACAGCCCTGGGACTCGTACGAGACGTCGGCGACCGTCGCGCCGTCGAGCTTCACCCGCAGGGTGATCTCGTCGCCGCACGTCGGGTTGACGTGGTGCACTTCGGCGTCGCCGTCCCGCAGCCCCTTGCCGTGGGGATTGCGGTAGTGGTCCAGGATGATGTCCTGGTACATCGAGTCGAGCTTCATGTCCTGCGCGTCCCGTCAGCCGAAGAAGTTCCGGACGTGGTGCAGGCCGTCGATCAGCGCGTCGACCTCGCCCGGCGTCGAGTACAGGTAGAACGACGCCCGCGTGGTCGCCGGAATTCCGTACCGCAGGCAGACCGGCCGCGCGCAGTGGTGCCCGACGCGCACGGCGATGCCCTGCTCGTCCAGCACCTGGCCGACGTCGTGCGGGTGGATGTCGCCGAGGGTGAAGGAGATCGCGGCGCCGCGGTCCACGGCCGTGCGCGGGCCGATGATCCGCAGGTCCGGCACCTCCAGCAGGCGCTCCACCGCGTACTCGGTGATCGCGTGCTCGTGCGCCGCGATCTTCTCCATGCCGATGCCCTGGAGGTAGTCGATGGCCGCGCCCAGCCCGACCGCCTGGGCGATCGGCGGGGTGCCGGCCTCGAACTTGTGCGGCGCCGGGGCGTAGGTGGACGAGCCCATGGTGACGGTCTCGATCATCTCGCCGCCGCCCAGGAACGGCGGGAGGTCCTCCAGCAGCTCCTGGCGGCCCCACAGCACGCCGATGCCGGTCGGGGCCAGCATCTTGTGGCCGGTGAAGGCGACGAAGTCGGCCTCCAGCGCCTGCACGTCCAGCACCATGTGCGGTGCGGCCTGCGAGGCGTCGATGACGACCAGCGCGCCGACCGACTGGGCCTTGCGGACGATCGTCTCGACCGGGTTGATCGTGCCCAGCAGGTTGGAGACCAGGGTGAAGGAGACCACCTTGGTCTTCTCGGTGATCAGCTCGTCGATGTTCGACAGGTCGAGCCGGCCCTCGTCGGTCAGCCCGAACCACTTGAGCTTCGCACCGGTGCGCTGCGAGAGCAGCTGCCACGGGACGATGTTGGAGTGGTGCTCCATCTCCGTGATCACGATCTCGGAGTCGGCGTCCACCTTGTACGGCTCGTCGGCCCAACCGAGCATGTTGGCCACGAGGTTGAGCGACTCCGAGGCGTTCTTGGTGAAGATCACCTCGTTGCGGCTCGGCGCGTTGATGAACGCCGCGACCTTGTCGCGGGCGCCCTCGTACAGCGCCGTGGCCTCCTCGGCGAGCACGTGCACGCCGCGGTGGACGTTGGCGTTGTGCCGCTCGTAGTAGGCGGTCAGGGCCTCCAGCACCTGGCGCGGCTTCTGCGAGGTCGCCGCGTTGTCCAGGTAGACCAGCGGCTTCTCATCGTGCAGCACGCGCTGCAGGACCGGGAAGTCCTTGCGGATCGCGTCGGTGTCGAGCAGACCGGTCAACGGATGCGTCACTCGGATGCGCCGCCCTTCACATACGCCTCGTAGCCCTCGTTCTCCAGCTTGTCGGCCAGCTCGGCGCCGCCGGACTCGACGATGCGGCCGCCCGCGAAGACGTGGACGTAGTCGGGCTTGATGTACCGCAGGATGCGGGTGTAGTGGGTCACCAGCAGGGTGCCGACCTCGCCGGTCGAGCGGACCCGGTTGATGCCCTCGGAGACGATCCGCAGCGCGTCGACGTCCAGGCCGGAGTCGGTCTCGTCGAGGATCGCGATCTTCGGCTTGAGCAGCTCCAGCTGGAGGATCTCGTGGCGCTTCTTCTCACCGCCGGAGAAGCCCTCGTTGACGTTGCGCTCGGCGAAGGCCGGGTCCATCTGGAGGGCGGCCATCGCCTCCTTGACCTCCTTCACCCACAGCCGCAGCTTCGGGGCCTCGCCGCGCACGGCGGTGGCGGCGGTGCGCAGGAAGTTGCTGACCGAGACGCCGGGGACCTCGACCGGGTACTGCATGGCCAGGAACACGCCGGCCTTGGCACGCTCGTCGACGGACATCTCCAGGACGTCCTCGCCGTCCAGCAGCACCGAGCCGCCGGTGACGGTGTACTTGGGGTGGCCGGCCAGCGAGTAGGCCAGGGTGGACTTGCCGGAGCCGTTCGGACCCATGATGGCGTGGGTCTCGCCCTGCTTCACGGTCAGGTCGACGCCCTTCAGGATCTCGCGCGGGCCGTTCTCGGCCTCGACGGAGACGTGCAGGTCGCGGATTTCAAGGGTTGCCATGTGTACTCAGGACTCCTGGTTGACGGAGACGAGCACATCGTCCCCTTCGATCTTTACGGGGTAGACAGCGACCGGCTTGGTGGCGGGCAGGCCGGAGGGCTTGCCGGTGCGCAGGTCGAAGCTGGAGCCGTGCAGCCAGCACTCGATCATGCAGTCCTCGACCTCGCCCTCGGAGAGCGAGACGTTCGCGTGCGAGCAGGTGTCGTTGATCGCGAACACCCCCTCGTCGGTGCGGACGACCGAGACCGGCACGCCGTTGAGGTCCACGCGCTTGGGCACGTCCTCCTGGAGGTCGCTCAGCGCACAGGCACGGAGGAAGGTCATCGTGGTCAGACCGCCGCTTCCAGCTCGGCCTCGATCTTCTCCATGAGCTGGTCCTGCACCTCGGCCACGCCGATCTGCTGCAGCAGCTCGGCGAAGAAGCCGCGGACCACCAGGCGGCGGGCCTCGTCGGCCGGGATGCCGCGCGCCATCAGGTAGAACAGCTGCTCGTCGTCGAAGCGGCCGGTCGCCGAGGCGTGGCCGGCGCCGACGATCTCGCCGGTCTCGATCTCCAGGTTCGGGATCGAGTCGACCCGGGCACCGTCGGTGAGCACCAGGTTCCGGTTGAGCTCGTAGGTGTCGGTGCCGAGCGCGGCGGCGCGGATCAGCACGTCGCCGACCCAGACCGCGTGGGCGTCCTGGCCCTGCAGCGCGCCCTTGTACGCCACGTTCGACCGGCAGTGCGGCGTGTCGTGGTCGATGACCAGGCGGTGCTCCAGGTGCTGGCCGGCGTCGGCGAAGTACAGGCCGAACAGCTCGGCCTCGCCGCCGGGGCCCGCGTAGTTGACCCGCGGGTGCAGGCGCACCACGTCGCCGCCGAAGGTGACGACGACGGACTTGAACGAGGCGTCCCGGCCGACCAGCGCGTTGTGCTGCGCGACGTGCACGGTGTCCCGGTCCCAGTCCTGGACGGAGACGAAGGTGAGCTTGGCACCGTCGCCGACCAGCAGCTCGACGTTGGCGGCCCGGGTGCCGGTGCCCGCGTGGTTGAGCACCACGACGGCCTCGGCGAACGGCTTGACGTCGATCACCACGTGGGCGAAGCGCACCCCGCCCTCGGCGCGCACGTCGATCTTGACCGGCTCGGTCAGCACCGCGTCCTTGGGGACGGTGACGACGAGCGCCTGCTCGAAGGCGCTGAAGGCCTGCGCGGCGACCCGGTCGACCGGCTTGCCAGCCTTGCCCAGGCGGGCGTCGTCCCGGCCGACGGTCTCGGCGGTGACGCCGTCCGGCAGCGTGAACTCGACCTTGTCCTCGCCGCGCTCTGCGGAGGCGGCGGTCCCGTCGTGCAGCCCGCCGAGGCGGTGCAGCGGGGTGAACCGCCAGTCCTCCTCGCGGCCGTGCGGCACCGGGAAGTCGTTCACGTCGTACGAGGGCTTGACCGCGACGCGCGCGTCGATCGGCTGCTGGACCCCGGTCCGGCCGGTGCCGGGGCCGGCGAGCTGCGCGCCCGCGCCGGCGGTACCGACCTCGATCGAACCGGCGGTGGTGGAGCCGGTGGTGTTCTGAACCTCAGCCATGGCTGTTCGTTGTGCTCTCTTCCTCAAAAGTCGGACGGGGTCGCGTGCGGCTGGACGTCAGCCGACAGCGCCCTCCATCTGCAGCTCGATCAGCCGGTTGAGCTCCAGCGCGTACTCCATCGGCAGCTCACGCGCGATCGGCTCGACGAAGCCGCGGACGATCATCGCCATGGCCTCGGTCTCGGTCAGACCGCGGCTCATCAGGTAGAACAGCTGGTCCTCGCTGACCTTGGAGACGGTCGCCTCGTGGCCCATGGACACGTCGTCCTCGCGGACGTCCACGTACGGGTAGGTGTCCGAGCGGGAGATGGTGTCGACCAGCAGCGCGTCGCACAGCACGTTGGACTTGGCGCCGTGCGAGCCCTCGCCGATCTCGATCAGACCGCGGTAGGAGGTCCGGCCGCCGCCGCGCGCCACCGACTTGGAGACGATGTGCGAGGAGGTGTTCGGCGCCATGTGGACCATCTTGGCGCCGGCGTCCTGGTGCTGGCCCTCGCCCGCGAAGGCGATCGACAGGGTCTCGCCCTTGGCGTGCTCACCCATCAGGTAGACGGCCGGGTACTTCATGGTGACCTTGGAGCCGATGTTGCCGTCGACCCACTCCATGGTCGCGCCCTCGTACGCCACAGCGCGCTTGGTGACCAGGTTGTAGACGTTGTTCGACCAGTTCTGGATGGTCGTGTAGCGGCAGCGGCCGCCCTTCTTGACGATGATCTCCACGACCGCCGAGTGCAGCGAGTCGGAGGAGTAGATCGGCGCGGTGCAGCCCTCGACGTAGTGGACGTAGGCGTCCTCGTCGACGATGATCAGCGTCCGCTCGAACTGGCCCATGTTCTCGGTGTTGATCCGGAAGTAGGCCTGCAGCGGGATGTCGACGTGCACGCCCTTCGGCACGTAGATGAACGAGCCGCCGGACCACACGGCCGTGTTCAGCGCGGCGAACTTGTTGTCGCCGGCCGGGATGACGGTGCCGAAGTACTCCTTGAACAGCTCCGGGTGCTCGCGCAGCGCGGTGTCGGTGTCCAGGAAGATGACGCCCTGCTCCTCCAGGTCCTCGCGGATCTGGTGGTAGACGACCTCGGACTCGTACTGGGCGGCGACACCGGCGACCAGGCGCTGCTTCTCCGCCTCCGGGATGCCGAGCTTGTCGTAGGTGGCCTTGATGTCCGCGGGCAGGTCCTCCCAGGACTCGGCCTGCTTCTCGGTGGAGCGGACGAAGTACTTGATGTTGTCGAAGTCGATGCCGGAGAGGTCGGAGCCCCAGGTCGGCATGGGCTTCTTACCGAAGAGCTTCAGGCCCTTGAGACGCAGGTTCAGCATCCACTCGGACTCGTTCTTCTTCGCGGAGATGTCGCGGACGACGTCCTCGCTGAGCCCGCGCTTCGCCGCGGCACCGGCGGTGTCCGGGTCGGCCCAGCCGTACTCGTAATTGCCCAGGCCCTCGAGCTCGGGGTGCGAAACGGTGTCAGTCATGCGAGCTTCCTAACGCGCGGACGCTGAATCTTCGGTGGACGTACCGGCAGTCGGCGCTGCATCGGAGCCGCGGCCCGCCGGGGGCTGGGCAGGCGACGATGCGGCACCGGGTGCCGGCACATAGGTGGTGCAGACCCCGTCGCCGTGGGCGATGGTGGCCAGCCGTTGCACATGAGTGCCCAGAAGCTGGGAGAAGACCTCGGTCTCCGCCTCGCAGAGCTGCGGGAACTGCTCGGCGATGTGCGCGACCGGGCAGTGGTGCTGGCAGAGCTGGGCGCCCGCCGGGGCCTTGGCCACGGCCGGAGGGACACGCCGCACCGTGGCAGCGTACCCGTCCGCGCTCAGCGCCTGGGCAAGGGCCTCGGGGCGCTCCTGCGCCTCGGCCCGGGCCAGGGTCTCCTGGTACTTCTCGCCCTGCTTGCCGAACCGGGCGCGGGCGAAGGCGGCGACCGCCTCCTCGCCCGCCTTGCCGCCGCCGACCGCGTCCGAGATCCAGCGCAGCGCGTCGGCCGCGAGCTGGTCGTAGGCCTGGTAGAAGGCGTCCCGGCCGGCGTCGGTGAGGGCGAAGACCTTGGCCGGACGGCCGCGGCCCCGGCTGCCGTAGACCCGCTGTTCGCGGGACTCGACCAGGCCGGTGGCGGCCAGCCCGTCGAGGTGACGGCGGACGGCCGCGGCGGTGAGGCCGAGCCGGTTCGCCAGGTCGGCGGCGGAGGAGGGGCCGTGGTCCAGGATCGAGCGGGCGACCCGGTCACGGGTGGCGCGATGGCCCTCCAGCAGCACCTCGGCCGCCGTCACGGGCACGTCACAGTCGGGGGCCGACTCGGCCTCCGGCTGCGTGGCGTGCTCGCGCATGTTTTTCACAACACCAGTGTTGCGTAATTACTCGCGCCGGGACAAGCCGTGATCCAGGCCTCACTGGTGTCATCTATCACGCAGGTAAGGCTTACCTGACCTGCGTAAGCGATCACCAAGGGTGGTGTCCGGCCTGCGTGTCAACCCCTCTTACACTCGCCGGTATGCACTCCGAACCCGCGGTCCAGATCGCCGGGCTGGTCAAGCGCTACGGCGACAAGTCGGCCGTGGACGGTCTCGACCTCACCATCGCGACCGGCGCGATCACCGCCGTCCTCGGCCCCAACGGCGCCGGCAAGACCACCACCATCGAGACCTGCGAGGGCTACCGCCGCCCCGACGCCGGCACCGTCCGCGTCCTCGGCCTCGACCCGGTCGGCCAGAACGCCCAGCTGCGCCCCCGGATCGGCGTCATGCTGCAGTCCGGCGGCGTGTACGCGGGCGCCCGCGCCGTCGAGATGCTGCGGCACACCGCCAAGCTGCACGCCCACCCGCTGGACGTGGACGCCCTGGTCGAGCGCCTCGGCCTCGGCTCCTGCGGCCGCACCACCTACCGCCGGCTCTCCGGCGGCCAGCAGCAGCGGCTCGCCCTGGCGATGGCCGTGGTCGGCCGCCCCGAACTGGTCTTCCTGGACGAGCCCACCGCCGGCCTCGACCCGCAGGCCCGCCGCGCCACCTGGGAGCTGATCCGCGACCTGCGCCGGGACGGCGTCACCGTGGTGGTCACCACCCACCACATGGACGAGGCCGAGCAGCTCGCCGACCGCGTCGCCATCGTCGACCGCGGCAAGGTGATCGCCGACGGCACCACCGAGGAGCTGTGCCGCGGCGGCGCCGAGAACGCCCTGCGCTTCGACGGCCCGCCCGGACTCGACCTCGACCCGCTGCTCAAGGAGCTGCCCGCGGGCGCCACCGCCGTCGAGACCGCCCCCGGCAGCTACCGCGTCGAGGCGCCGGTGGACCCGGCGCTGGTCGCCACCGTCACCGGCTGGTGCGCGGCCTCCGGCGTCCTGCCCGAGCGGCTGTCCGTGCAGCGCCGCAGCCTCGAAGACGTCTTCCTCGA
Organism: Kitasatospora sp. NPDC048296; assembly: GCF_043201815.1. NCBI lineage: Bacteria > Bacillati > Actinomycetota > Actinomycetes > Kitasatosporales > Streptomycetaceae > Kitasatospora > Kitasatospora sp. NPDC048296. Next base: position 196,448 of record NZ_JBICZB010000005.1, on the reverse strand, counting down.
CCTGACCGGACGGGAGCTCCGCTCGTGACGACCACGGACTACTCCCCCAAGCCCGGCGCCGCGCCCGTCGGCCGGATGCTGCTCGCGCAGACCGTCTTCGAGACCAGGATGCTGCTGCGCAACGGCGAGCAGCTGCTGCTCACCGTGGTCATCCCGACCGTGCTGCTGGTGCTGTTCTCCGCCGTCGACATCGTCGCGGTGGAGGGCCCCGGCAAGCGGGTCGACTTCCTGGCACCCGGCCTGCTCGCGCTCGCCGTGATGTCCACCGCCTTCACCGGGCAGGCCATCGCCACCGGCTTCGAGCGTCGCTACGGCGTGCTCAAGCGGCTCGGCGCCAGCCCGCTGCCGCGCTGGACGCTGCTCACCGCCAAGACCGGATGCGTGCTGGTCACCGAGGTGCTGCAGGTCGCCCTGCTGTCGGTGATCGCGCTGGCGCTCGGCTGGTCCCCGCAGGGCAACCCACTGGCCGTCGCCGCGCTGCTGGTCCTCGGCACCGCCGCCTTCTCCGGGCTCGGCCTGCTGATGGCCGGCACCCTGAAGGCCGAGGCCACGCTGGCCGGCGCCAACCTGGTGTTCATCCTGCTGCTACTGGCGGGCGGGGTGATCGTGCCGCTCAGCAAGTTCCCCGGGGCCGTGCGGTCGGTGCTGGAGCTGCTGCCGATCTCGGCGCTCTCGGACGGCCTGCGGTCGGTGCTGCAGCACGGCGCCGGGGTGCCCTGGTCGGACCTCGGCATCCTGGCCGGCTGGGCCGTCCTCGGCCTGGCCGCGGCCGCCCGGTTCTTCCGCTGGGAATAGCCCGCGCCAGCCAACGCACAACGCCCCCCGGTCACTTGAGGCCGGGGGGCGTTGGCACTTTCAGCCGGCGATGCGTCAGCCCTGGCTGCCGCCGCGGCGCTTGCGGGCGAGCAGCACGAGCGCGCCGCCGACCAGCAGCACACCGCCGCCGACCGCCGCGATCATCGGCGTGGCATCGCTGCTACCGGTCTGGGCGAGCGCCGGGGCGCTGGTGGCGGGCGCCGGGGCGGCCGGGGTCCTGCTCGGGGTGGGGGTGGCCGACGGGGTCTTGCTCGGGGTGGGCGTCGCCGACGGGGTGTCGGTCGGCGTCGGGGTGGGGGTGGGGGTGGGGGTCTTGGTGGGGGTCGGAGTCGGGGTCGGAGTAGGGGTCGGCGTGTGGCACGGCGCGATGGTCTTGGTCTCGTCGATGCTCCAGCCCTTCTCGGCCGGGGTCTCCGTGGTCTTGACCACCAGGTGCGCCGTGAGCGGGGCGTCGTGGTCCTTCACCGGGAAGTTGCCGTGGAACTGGTCGGGGAACTCCTTGGCGTCCAGGACCTTCTCGTCACCGATGGTGAGGCTGACGGTGTTCTTCACGTCAGGCTTGGGGCTGTATTTGATCAGGTCGATTACGACCTTGTCGCAGGTCACCGACCAAGTCGGTACGTGCGCCGAGGCGTTGGTGGCCAGCGCCATCGGCAGGAGAATTCCGGCCGCCGCCGTGCCGGCGAGTGCCGCCGCGCCCATCCGAATGTGCCGCTGCTGTCGCGCCATTACCCTGTTCCCCTCCGAACGGTCTTGCGCAGCAGGCATGTTGTGGGTGGTTCGCGGAGGCCCGCCACGACGTGTCCGGGGGACTCTATCGGCACTCCCGCACCTCACCACACCCCGCCGTACGACCGGATTTCGTCTGTCCGTCCGTTCCCGGATGTGCTTGACCAGCCCATCACAGCCGCCACCTCGCAGAACGCGGATTCGGCGAACTTGAATGAACTTCGTCACCTTCCGGACAGAACGGCGCCCCCGGCGATCAGGTTCAATCGCCGGGGGCGCCGCTTCAGTCAGTAGTGATTCTCGATCCCTCAGGCCTTCTTGGCTGCCTTGCGCCGGGCGGCCAGCACGATCCCGCCACCGGCGGCGAGCACCACCGCACCGCCGATCGCCAGCAGCAAGACCTGGCCGGAGCCGGTGTGCGCCAGGTCGCCGCCGCCGTTTGCGGAAGGAGTGGGAGCGGCCCGAAAAGATATGGACCAATCCACACTCTTTCGACCAGACGGGTGATTGATCAAGACCAATGACCGCCTTGCCCGAACAGTCCACTTTGCGCTCCGGCCGCGCACCCCGCGCCCCGCCCCAAGATCGCCCATAAGGCCGCCTACGATTAATGCCGTGCGTACCCCCTTCTCCCTGCTCGCCGACCGCTGGCAGCCCTCCGCCGCGATGGTCCGGCGCGCCGCGTTCGCCGCGCTGGTGATGAGCGTGGTGATCGTCGTCACCGGCGGCGCCGTCCGGCTCACCGCCTCCGGCCTCGGCTGTACTACTTGGCCCCGCTGTACCGGCGACAGCCTCACGCCCACCCCCGAGATGGGCTTCCACGGCGTCATCGAGTTCACCAACCGGATGCTCACCTACGTGCTGAGCGCCGCCGTCGGCTGGGCGATCCTGGCCGCCCGCTGCCACCGGCCTTGGCGGCGCGGCCTGACCAAGCTCGGCTGGGCGCAGTTCTGGCTGGTGATGAGCAACGCCGTGCTCGGCGGCATCACCGTGCTGACCGGACTCAACCCGTACACCGTCGCGCTGCACATGATCGCCGCGATGGCGCTGGTCTGGGTCGCCCTGCTGATGTGGGAGCGGTCGAAGGAGGGCGACGGCGCGCCGAAGTTGTCGGTGGCCCGCCCCATCCACCAGCTCTCCTACGTCCTGGTCACCGTCGTCGGCCTGCTCGTCGCGGCCGGCACCCTGGTCACCGGCGCCGGGCACCACCCGGGCACCCCGCAGGACAACAAGATCGTCCCGCGCATCCCGATCGACTACGACAGGTTGGCCCAGTTCCACGCCGACTTCGCGTTCATCTCGGTCGGCCTGACCATCGCGATGATCTTCGTTTTCGCCGCGATCAAGGCCCCGCAGGCGGCCAAGTCCCGCACCAAGGAACTGCTCGCGGTGCTGCTGCTGCAGGGCGTCCTCGGCTTCATCCAGTACTTCACGGACGCCCCCGAGCTGATGGTCGGCCTCCACATGCTCGGCGCCACGCTCACCTGGATCGCCGCCCTGCGCATCCCCCTCGCCCTCCGCACTCGCGAGGCTGCGGAGACCCCCGAGCAGTTGCCCGCACAGACCCCGCAGCCTGCCACCGTCTAAGCACAAGCCCGACGTACCACGAAGGCCCCCATCCCACCACGATGGGGGCCTTCGCCGTGTTGTCACAGCAGCTGTCGGCCATCGTGGGTCCGGACACTTGGTGCCGTGTCGCCCCGAAGCGCGTCCAGGACGCGTACGGCATAGACCTCGGCCATGCGGTCGGAGACCCCGGCCGGCGTGAGCCAGTCGACTTCGACCGACTCGTCCGAGAGCCGCTCCGCCCCGCTCTCCGGTCGACAGCGAAAGACGAGGGCGACGATCCCTCGGCTCACGTTCTTGTAGACGCCGGTCAGCCGCTCCACGCCGACCTTGATCCCGGTCTCCTCGTAGACCTCGCGGCGAACGCCGTCCTCGATGGGTTCGTCCAGTTCCAGGACGCCACCCGGAGGTTCCCAAGTCCCGTTGTCAGCCCGGCGAATCGCCAGCACCCTGCCGTCATCGCGCACCACCACCCCCGCGACGGACACCGAGTGGAGCGGCGTTGACTGGGACTTCCCGGCCCTGTTACTCATGTGCAGGAGGATAGGAGCCCTGAAGGACTATGGCGAGTGGTGAGGTGGCCTCGTCGGCCACAGCGAAGTACCTACAGATCACGGCTGACATCGCCGCACAGATCAAGTCGGGCGCTCTCGCTCCCGGTGCGACCGTGCCCAGCGAGGCCGAGCTCATGCAGCGGTACGGAGTCGCATCCGGGACGGTTCGCAAGGCCATCGCCGAACTCCGAACGACTCAGCTCATCGAGACGCACCACGGTCGAGGATCATTCGTCCGCTCGCGCCCACCGGTACAGCGGAAGTCTGCGGACCGGTTCCGCCGCGCCCACCGCAAAGCCGGCAAGGCCGCGTACCTCGCAGAGGCGGAGACCTCCGGCGGCGTCCCATCCGTGACCGTGCTGTTCGTGGGCCCCACCGCAGCGCCTCCTGAGATCGCCGATCGCTTGGGCCTTCCCGCCGGCACCCAGGTGCTGGCCCGCAAACGCCGGTACTTCCGAGATGGGGTACCCACCGAGGAGGCCACGTCATATCTGCCGTGGGATGTGGCCAAGGACATCCCTGAGGTCTTCGCCGAGAACCCCGGTGGCGGCGGCATCTACGCCCGCCTCGAAGAGCACGGCCACTCCCTCGCCGAGTTCACCGAGTCCGTGCGGGCCAGGCTCGCAACCAAGCCCGAGACCAAAGCGCTCACCCTGAGCCCGGGTGCGCCAGTGATCCATCTCGTTCGCGAGGCCATCGCCACGGATGGCCGCGTGGTGGAGGTATGCGACACCGTCATGGCCGCCGATCAGTTCGTTCTCGACTATCGCTTCCCCGCACATGACTGACTGACGATCAACTTCCTCAACCCGTCGCGAGGTTCCTCTCGCGACGGGTTGACTCATGTACAGGAGTCGGGCACTCTTCTATTCGTCACTCATGTACATGAGTGCATGGCAATACCTCATATAGAGGAGATGGTCGTGTTCGAGGCCGACGTCCGGGACGTTCCCATGCAGCACGCTTCAATGGAGAGTCGCGCGAATCCCGACACCGACTCGACGCCGGTATGGACGGCAGCAGATCTGCTGTTGCCCTACCTACCGGAATCGGTGGCCGCTGCCCGCCGGTTCGTCGCGGCGAAGCTGCACGAGTGGGAGCTGGACGACTTGGTGGACGACGCCGCCGTGATCGTCAGCGAGTTGACCACCAACTCCTTCAAGACCGGCTGCCAAACCCGCATGCTCGTCGGCGTCCGCCGTCCGACCGACCGGATCGTCCGCATCCTCGTCGGTGACGGTTCCCGGTCGATGCCCGTGATGATCCAGGCCGGGCGCGACGCCACGTCCGGCCGGGGGCTGGCGATGGTCCACCGTCTCACTCACGGCCGCTGGGGCGTCACGCTCCTCCCGTTCGGGAAGGTCGTCCACGCCGACCTCGCGACGCCCGCGCCGATCCCCCGGTGAACCGGCAACCGCCGGAGGAGAGTTACGACTCCGACGACGCACCGCCGCCATCGATCCCTGATCCCGCTCGTATCTGGGCTGCCTACGGGGTATCCGCCGCTGCCGGGCTGCACGTCGTCGTCGCAGCCCTGGTGCTGATCAACCGCGCCCACTGAACTCCCGCCCGCGCCGCCGGGCCGGCGGCGCGGGCGGGATCACCAACTCGCTTCTCCCACACCGCGAAAGGAGCACCGCCATGTCCAGGCCCGAACCGAAACCGCCCCGGCCGAAGCCGCCGAGGCCGCCCACGCCTCGGCCGCCGGACCGGTAGAGGCGGCAGAAACCGCACCACGTCCCGAGCACCCCACACGACGAGCAAGGAGGACCCTATGGGTTGGGGAAGCGACAAGCCCAGCGGCGGAAAGCACGGCGGCAAGAAGGACCCCGGCACGAGCAAGCCGTCCCCCGACGGAGCGCGGCCGGCGCCCGAGCCGAAGCACAAGAAGGGCGAGAACGAGAAGTGACGGAACCCGTGCATCGACCGGAGCAGGCCGCCGTGCGCGGCCTGCTCCGGGCCGTCGGCGAAGCGCTCGACGGCCCGGTCCCCCGCGAGTGGCAAGAGGCGATCAAGGCGGTCCCGCGCCATCGCTTCCTCCCCGAGCGGATCTGGCTGGAGGACGACCGGGGCGGCTACGAACCGTACGACCTCTCGACCGACCACCAGCGGTGGTTCGAGGCGGCCTACGCGGACGCGCCCATCGTCACCCAGGTCAACGACGGCCAGGCATCGGCCGACCCGGCCGATGCCTGGCCGTCCTCCTCCGCTTCGGCCCCCTCGATCGTCGTCCGCATGCTCCGCGACCTTGACGCCCGGCCCGGCATGAACGTCCTGGAGATCGGCACCGGCACCGGCTGGAACGCGGCCCTCCTCGCCCACCACCTCGGCCCCAAACGCGTCACCTCGATCGAGATCGACTCCGAGGCCTCCGAGCAGGCGTGGGCCTCCCTGAACGCGGCGGGCCTGGACGTGGACCTCATCTGCGGAGACGGCTCCCTGGGCTGGCCCCGCCGTCACCCGTACGACCGGGTCATCTCCACCTGCTCCGTCCGCCGCGTGCCCTGGGCGTGGATCGAGCAGACCCGGCCCGGCGGCATCGTCCTCACCCCCTGGGACAACCCCATGCTCTGCTGGGGGCTGCTCAAGCTCACCGTCGAGCGCGACCGAGCCCAGGGGCGCTTCAGCCCGCACTCCGCGTTCATGCTGATGCGCAACCACCGGCAGGACCTGCGGATCTTCCGCGACGTCGTTCGGGACGAACACGCCCCGGAGGAGTCCGGGACCGCGCTGCCGCCATGGGAGGTCACGGGCGACCGCTGGGAAGCCCGGTTCGCCCTCGGCCTGCGGCTGGGCGACGTGTGGACCGCCTGGGAGGACGAGCCGGGGGGGGGCGGGGGGGGCCCCCCCCCCGGGGGGGCGCCCCCCCCCCCCCCCCCCCCGGCCGGCGGCGCCCCCCCCCCCCCCCCCCACACCCCCCCCCCCCCCCGCCCCCACCCCCCCCC